>RPYR01000027.1 GCA_008671285.1 Collinsella aerofaciens
AAGTCTTTTCCTGCTTCAGGCGCACCTTCACGACCTGAAGCCACATTTGCCCAGAGGAGGTGACAATATGAAGGCTTATGAACTGCTGTTCTTTGTTGACCCGTCGCTCGACCCCGAGACTCGTCTCGCTGTTATGAAGCGTATCGATACCACGATCGCTGAGGGCGCTGGCAAGGTCGACTCCGTTGACGAGTGGGGCAAGCGCAAGCTCGCCTACGAGATCAACGACCTCACCGATGGTGACTACACCCTCATCAACTTCCACGCAGATCCTACCCAGATCGCCGAGCTTGATCGCGTCCTGCGCATCACCGACGCTGTGGTCCGCCACATGATCGTCCGTCGCGACGACCAGGAGTAAGACTGTCGTTTTGGACTGGGCTTGTGCCCCAAGAGGAAGTAGTGAGTTATGAGCATCAATCGAGTGAACATCACCGGTAACCTCACCCGCGATCCCGAGCTGCGCGCCACCGCCGGCGGAACCCAGGTTCTGTCCTTTGGCGTCGCCGTGAACGATCGTCGCCGCAACGCGCAGACTGGCGAGTGGGAGGACTATCCCAACTTTGTCGACTGCACCATGTTCGGCACCCGCGCCGAGGCCGTGAGCCGTTTCCTGGCAAAGGGAAACAAGGTCGCGATCGAGGGCAAGCTGCGCTACAGCTCTTGGGAGCGCGACGGCCAGCGCCGGAGCAAGCTTGAGGTCATCGTCGATGAGATCGAGTTTATGAGCTCCCGTGGTGGCCAGGGTGGCTACGATCAGGGCGGTTACGCCCCCGCAGCTCCCGCGCCCGCAGCACGTCCTGCCGCACCGGTGGCTACGCCGCCCGCGGTCGACGTCTACGATGAGGACATCCCGTTCTAAGGGTTGTTCACCTATTTTTGAGTGAGAGGCGGCTTCGGTTCGCCGAAGTTGCCAAATGAAAGGTATTTTGACATGGCTAATGATTTTTCTGCACGTCAGCCGCGTCGTAAGTACTGCCAGTTCTGCAAGGAGAACACTGAGTTCATCGACTATAAGGACACTCAGCTTCTCCGTAAGTACATGACCGACCGTGGCAAGATCAAGCCCCGTCGCGTCACTGGCGCTTGCACGCAGCATCAGCATGACATCGCCAACGCCATCAAGCGCGCCCGCGAGATGGCTCTCCTGCCGTACACCGTCCCCGTGGTTTCCTCTCGTGGCAACCGCGACCGCGGCTAAGAAGGGAGACACATCATGAAGGTTATTCTTCTCGATGAGATCAAGGGCAAGGGCGGCGAGGGTGACGTCGTAGAGGTCGCTCAGGGTTACGCTGAGAACTTCCTGTTCCCCAAGAAGCTCGCTGTTGCCGCCACCAAGGGCAACCTCAAGCAGCTTGACGAGCGTCGCAACAACATCGCCAAGCGCGAGGCCGTCCGTCTGGCTACTGCCAACGAGACCAAGGCTGCCTTCGAGGGCAAGACGGTCACCGTTGACGTCAAGGTCGGCGACGAGGGCATCCTCTTTGGCTCCGTTACCGCCGCTATGGTCGCTGACGCCATCAAGGCTCAGCTCGGTATGGACATCGACCGCAAGCGCGTCGAGCTCGGTAAGCCCATCAAGGTTGCCGGTGCCCACACCGTTGCCATCTCGCTGTACCGCGAGATCAAGGCCGAGGTTGTCGTTCTCGTCGGCGTTACCGCCGAGGAGCTCGCTGCCGAGGCTGAGGTCGAGGAGGCCGCTGAGGTCGCCGAGGCCGAGACCGCCGAGGTCGAGACTGAGGCTGCTGCCGAGTAGCATTTGCTGCAACGCAACAATCTTGTTCTAAGAAGGGCGCTCTGGGAAACCAGGGCGCCCTTTTGTTTTTTGCGCTGAGTGAGTGTCATGGTGAACGTTGCGTCGAAGTCCTATATACAGGACCGTTCATCCGTTTGGTTCGGTGATGATTGGCGGCGCGCGGCGCGTTTTGGGACCGTGGCTGATACTATGGATGCTCGCAAGCGATATGAATGAGGATGCTCATGGCATATGACGATAGGGAGACGGGGCTGACGGTCGAGGACCGCGGCTCAAAGTTGGGTCTTCCCCAAAACCAAGATGCAGAGGCCAATGTACTGGCCGCTATGCTGCTATCGCCCGAGGTGGTCGAAGAGGCCCAGGTCGAGCTGCAGCCCGATGATTTCTACCGGCCCATTCATAAGACCATCTACACCGCGATGGTCGATATGTACAACAGCCGCATTCCCATCGACTCCATCTCGCTGATCGATTACCTGCGAAGCATCAACAAGCTCGATGCCGTGGGCGGCGAGGCCTACATTTTGGAGCTGATGGGTCAGACTCTGTCGCTCGTGAACTGGCAGCACCATGCCGCCATCGTTCGTCGCGATTCGATGCTGCGCGAGCTGATCGGCGCCACCAACGAGATCAACGCGCTGGCATATAACGCCCCCACCGACACCAAAGAGGTCGTGGAGCTAGCCGAGAGCAAGCTGCTCAAGGTCACGGCACGCGAGGTCAAGTCGAGCTACAAGACGCTGACCGAGTTTATGGTTGAGGCCTATAACGAGGCCGAGGAAGTGTGTCAGGCCGGTGGTCAGGCTGCGGGCGTGCCCACGGGCTTCCCGTCACTCGACCGCATGCTCATGGGCTTCCGCGAGGGCCAGCTCATCATTATCGGCGCCCGCCCTGCTGTGGGTAAGACGTCGTTCGCCCTGAATCTGGCGCTCAACGCTGCCGCTGCCGGTTATACCGTCGGCTTCTTCTCGCTGGAGATGTCGGGCAAAGAAATTGCCCAGCGTCTGATTTGCGCCTACGCCATGATCTCGATCAGTGACTTCCGCATGGGCCGCATTAGCCCCGAGCAGTGGGCCAATATCAACGAGGCCACGCAGACCTTGTCCAAGCTCGATATTCTGATTGACGATACGCCCGGCACCACAGTGACCGAGATTCGCGCCAAGAGCCGCCGCATGCTCCATAACAAGGAGAAGGCAATCATCATCCTGGACTACCTGCAGCTGGTGAGTCCTCCGCCGGGACGCCGCTCCGAGAGCCGTACCGTCGAGGTTTCGGAGATGTCGCGTGGTCTGAAGATCATGGCCAAGGAGCTCAAGATCCCGCTCATCGCGCTGTCGCAGCTCTCGCGTCAGGTCGAATCCCGTACCGGCAAGCGCCCGCAGCTTTCCGACCTTCGTGAATCGGGCTCCATCGAGCAAGACGCCGATATCGTTATGTTCTTGGACCGCTCCGCCGACGAGGCCGAAGCCTCGCGCGACGATCGACCCGACGAGGGCGTTACGCGTATCGTCGTGGCCAAGACCCGTTCGGGCCCGATCGGCGACGTCGATCTGATGTTCCTGCCGGCATCCACCAAGTTCTATGAGCTTGATGGGGCACATGCCGAGGAGTAGGACAGGCGCCCGTTGCACGGGTATACTGGGAATGTTTTGTGCTTCTGCGTGCCGGCGTGGCGCGTAGACAGTCCATGAATGTAAGGAGTAAACATGCCGTCAACCGTTTTGGTCGGTGCCCAGTGGGGCGATGAGGGCAAAGGTAAGATTTGCGACCTGGTCGCCGGCGACTTCGATGCCGTCGTGCGCTACTCGGGAGGCAACAACGCCGGCCACACCATCGTCGTCAACGGCAAGAAGTACGGCCTGCACCAGGTGCCCTCCGGCATCATGTATTCCGATCACGTGTCGGTGATCGGTAACGGCTGCGTCGTCAACCCCAAGGTTGTCCTTGAGGAGATCGACATGTTCGAGGCCGACGGCATCACCACCAAGAACCTCAAGATTAGCGGCAACGCGCATGTCATCATGCCGTACCACATCGATCTGGATGGCGCCTTTGAGCAGAAGCTCGGCAAGAAGAACATCGGTACCACCAAGCGCGGCATCGGTCCGTGCTATCAGGACAAGATGGCGCGCATTGGCCTGCGCATGCAGGACATGCTGGACGAGGCACTGTTCCGCGACAAGCTGGAGACCGCTCTCGCCCGCGTGAACCCCGAGCTCGAGCTCATCTACAACCTGCCCACCTACACCGTGGACCAGATTTGCGACGAGTACCTGCCGATGGCCGAGCGCCTGCGTCCCTACATCACCGAGACGAGCCTGCTGCTCAACAACATGATCGATGAGGGCAAGAACCTGCTGTTTGAGGGCGCCCAGGCGACGCTGCTCGACATCGACCACGGCACCTATCCGTACGTGACGTCTTCCAACTGCACCGCCGGCGGTGCCATCACCGGCTCTGGCGTGGGCATGAAGAACGTCGACCGCGTGCTGGGCGTCATGAAGGCCTATATCACCCGCGTCGGTTCGGGCCCCATGCCCACCGAGCTTTCCTATGAGTCCGAGGCTGGCCACACGCTGACCGAGGAGGGCTATGAGTACGGCGTGACCACCGGTCGCCGTCGTCGTTGCGGCTGGTTTGACGGCCCTATCGCCAACTATGCCTCGTGCGTCAACGGCCTCACCGACATCGCCGTGACCAAGCTCGACGTGCTTTCGGCCTTCGACACCATCAAGGTGTGCGTGGCCTACGACGTCGATGGCGAGCGCTACACCAGCGTGCCCGAGCATCAGGTGCGCTTTGAGCATGCCAAGCCCATCTACGAGGAGCTCCCTGGCTGGAAGTGCGATATCACCGGTTGCCGCAGCTTTGACGAGCTGCCGCAAGAGGCTCAGGACTACGTGGCGTTTATCGAGGATCTGGCACACACCCGTGTGACGTTCATTGGCGTTGGCGCTGGTCGCGAGCAGATCATCAACCGATTCTGGAAGTAATCGGGACTATTTGGTTATTGCGATATACCCCTTTGCAGCCCGGACGGGCGGCCGAGGGGTATATTTGCTTGCAAAGGGCTCGCGCGGAGCGGGCCATTCATCCATAGAGGAGGCACCCTTGAAGGCGGACACTCAAACCATCGACATCCTGTTGTTGGGCAGCGGCGGCCGTGAGCATGCTTTGGCAGCTAAGCTCGCAGCATCACCGCGCGCCGGCAAGCTCTACATCGCGCCGGGCAACGGCGGCACCGCGAGCTGTGGCGAGAACGTTGTTCTCGACGATTGCGATCCTGCGGCCGTGGCGGCGTTTGCGCAGAGCCACGGATGCGGACTCGTGGTAATTGGCCCCGAGGCTCCGCTCGTGGCGGGCGTGGCCGACGCCGTGCGCGCGGCGGGTATTCCCTGCTTTGGCCCGGGTGCCGAGGGTGCCCAGATGGAGGGTTCCAAGCTGTTCTCCAAGCAGCTCATGGAGCGTGCGGGCATTCCGACGGCAGCCTATGGTTCGTTTACCGACGAGGCTTCGGCTCTCGCCTACGTGCGCGAGCAGGGCGCTCCGCTGGTCGTGAAGGCCGACGGCCTTGCCGCGGGCAAGGGCGTTATCGTGGCGACCGAACTTGAGCAGGCCGAGGAGGCCGTGCGCGAGTGCTTTGGCGGCACCTTTGGCGATGCCGGCAACACCGTGGTTATCGAGGAGATGCTCGTTGGTCCCGAGTGCTCGCTGCTCGCCTTTACCGACGGCAAGACCGTGCGCCCCATGGCCACCTCGCAGGACCACAAGCGCGCCCTCGAGGGCGACAAGGGCCCCAACACCGGCGGCATGGGCGTCTACAGCCCGGTGCCCATCGTGACCGACGAGGAGCACGCCACCATGGTGAAGGTCATGGAGCAGACCGTTGCCGAGCTCGCTGCCGAGGGCATCGACTACCGCGGCTGCCTTGATGGCGGCTTTATGCTCACGCCTGCCGGCCCCAATGTGCTGGAGTTCAATGCCCGCTTTGGCGACCCCGAGACGCAGGTCGTGCTGCCGCGCCTTAAGAACGACCTGGTTGAGGTCATGCTCGCCTGCGCCAACTGCGAGCTCGAGCAGATTGAGCTCGACTGGCGTGACGAGTGGGCTGTGGCAGTTGTCCTGACGAGCGCGGGCTATCCCGGCAGCTACGAGCAGGTCAAGGTCATCACCGGTATAGCCGAGGCCGAGGTCATGGAGCACGTGACCGGGTACCACGCGGGCACTGCCGTGGTGGACGGCCAGCTCGTGACCAATGGTGGCCGCGTGCTTGCCGTGACCGCGCTGGGTGACACGTTCGAGAACGCTCGCAACCTTGCCTACGAGGCCTGCGAGAAGATTGATTTTGAAGGCAAGACCCTG
>RPYR01000215.1 GCA_008671285.1 Collinsella aerofaciens
ATATCGGCATGCTCGGGATCGAGCGCCATGAGGCAACCATACGAATCGAGCAGACCGCTCACGCGCTCAGAGTCGTGCTGATTCATCTGGCAGCCAAAGGTGCGGATAAAGTAGGTTTTACCGGCAAGAATATCGCGTACGGAACGCTGGTCCATGTGCATAAGTCCTAACGATGGAAGGGAGGCGAATCGAGGCAATCAGAAGCTATGCCACAGGCTTAACATCATCCATGACGACGTTATCCATAGCAGCTCGATTGATCTGGTGAACGTAGATAGAAAGGCGGATGGCCGTGCGCGACTCCCCGTTAATGAGGATGTCAGAGAACACGGGCGCGCAGGAAATATCAAAACCAGTTGGAATCAAAAAACCGCGCGCGATAGCCACGGCCTTAATGGCCTGGTTGACCGCACCGGCGCCGACACACTGGATGTTGACGGGTACACCGTCCTTGACCATGCCGGCGATGGCGCCGGCAACGGACGCGGGCGATGATTTGCTTGATACCTTCAGGCAATCCATGAAGAAACTCCTGCGTTTAAAAGTACGTTTTAACTGCAATAACTTTATCTTACCGAGTGGACTCGGTAAAGGCACTATTCCTCTTTGGCAAGATCGAAGGTCACAGTGATTCGATCACGCGAAACGCGAATCTTTGGGTCGCCGCAAAGGTTGAGATAGTACCGGGCGGCAAGGTCATTAAAGTCACGCTCCACAGCACGCGAAAACTGTGCCATGTCATCCTTGGCAATACGTAGCCCGCGACGATCCTTCGCAAGATCGACAGGAGCCGGCGCATGCGAGGACGAATCACGCTCGCGCAGCAGACGCGCGGTCACACCGCGAACGGGCTTAATCTGCCCTGCCAAAATGCGATGAGCCGTGCGCTCGGACATCTCAAGACCCAAACCCGAACAGATACGGATAAAGTCCTCGGCATCAGAGGCAAGGCCTAAACGATCGACAACCGGAAGCTCGCTCTCGTCATCAATAAACAGGAGACGAGACGTATCGAGCCGACTTGTCGCCTGAGCATAAAGGGTCGCGGCAATCTCAGACGGAGAACCAAGATAGACATCGCAACCACGCAGCTCCTCGAGCGCAAACTCACAGGCAGCGCGAATAATATTATGCGGGCCGCGAGCACAGACATAACGTCCGTCCTCATCCTTGACGGCCTGGGGCCAGCTGGACTGATCGGCACGCTCGCTGAGGCGGTCGGCTGCAACGCTCACCTTAAAGGCTGAACCAAGATCGACGCCGGACGTGACCACACGGGCCTCGTCGGTGTTCTGCTTGATCGAAAACAATGCCATGCCACGACCGTGAACGCCCCAACGGTCCATCTTCATGCTCTCGAGCTTTGAGGTAACGCGAGCATCGAAGATTCGCTCTTGCATATCCTGCGGAACACCCGAGCCGTTATCCAGAAAGACAAGCGTGCGGACGCCATCTTCCTTGGTCGTGGCGAGATAGACCTTGTCGGCGCCGGCATCGCGAGCATTACGGAGCATTTCGATGACGATATCCTCGACATGCTGAATGTCGTGCTTTGCCTGGCGCCGCTCGGCCTCCGAAACGCGGAGGCGGACATACCCCTCGCCAAGGTTCTCCTCGACGCGAAGGTTGCCCTCCCCCGACATCGACGCGATAAATGAGATGAGCTCGTTCGCGTCGCTCATGTTATTTAGCGATATCGACAGCGCGGCTCTCGCGAATCACGACGACGCGCACCTGACCGGGATACTCCATCTCTTCCTCGATCTGATGGGCGATATCGTGAGCCAGGACCGTGGACTGGGCATCGGAGATCTTGTCCGGCTGAACCATGACGTGGACCTCGCGACCAGCCTGCATGGCATAGGTACGCTCGACGCCTTCATGGGAGTTGGCGATCTCCTCGAGCTTCTCGAGACGCTTGATGTAGTTCTCGGCAGACTCGCGACGGGCACCGGGGCGAGAAGCAGAGACAGCATCAGCGGCCTGTACCAGGACATCGAGCACCGTGTTAGGGTCGACATCGGCATGGTGAGCCTCGATAGCATGAACGATAACGGGCTTCTCGCCATAACGGCGGGCAAGCTCGGCGCCGATGACGGCATGCGGGCCCTCGACGTCGTGGTCGATTGCCTTGCCCAGGTCGTGCAGCAGGCCGGCGCGCTTGGCGGTCACAACGTCCAGGCCAAGCTCGGAAGCCATCACGCCGCACAGGTCAGAGACTTCGAGGGAGTGCTGAAGCACGTTCTGACCAAACGAGGTACGGTAGCGCAGGGCACCAAGGGTCTTGACGATCTCGGGGTGCAGGTCGTGGATGCCGGTATCGAAGGCAGCCTGCTCGCCAGCCTCGCGCACGCGCTGCTGAACCAGGTCGGCAGCCTTGTGATACATCTCCTCGATGCGGGCGGGGTGAATGCGGCCGTCGGCGATGAGGTTCTCGAGGGCAACACGGGCGGTCTCACGACGGACCGGGTCGAAGCTCGAAAGAACGACGGTCTCAGGCGTGTCGTCGATAACGAGGTTGACGCCGGAAACCTGCTCGAAGGTCCGGATGTTGCGACCTTCGCGACCGATGATACGGCCCTTGAGGTCATCAGAGGGAATGTGCACGGAGGTAACGGTGACCTCGGCTGTGTGGTCGGCAGCGCAGCGCTGAATCGCCAGGGACAGAATCTCCTGGGCGGTCTTGTGGCACTCGGCGCGAACCTGCTGCTCGGACTCGCGAATGATCGTGGCAGCCTCGTGGGTGACCTCGCCGCGAACCTTATCGAGGAGCTCCTTGTGGGCGTCCTCGCGGGTCAGGTCGGCGATACGCTCGAGCTCGGAGGTCTGCTTGGCGCAGAGCTCCTCAAGCTCGCGGGAGCGCTTCTCGACCTGACCGGCCTGGCTGGACAGCTGGTGCTCACGCTTGTCGAGAGCGTCGTTGCGGCGATCGAGGGATTCCTCGCGCTGCATCACGCGGTTCTCGAGCGTACGAATCTCGCTCTTACGCTGCTTGTCCTCGGCCTCGGCGGCCTGCTTGTTCTTGATGATCTCCTCTTTAGCCTCGAGCAGAGCCTCTTTTTTGAGGGTCTCGGCCTGACGCTTAGCATCACCGATCAGAGACTCAGCCTGTGCGTGTGCCGACTGGATCTTTTCGTCGGCCTCGTGAAGACTACCCTGCTTGGCGGTGCGCATGTAGGCAATGGCGGCGATGGCACCCAAAACGATGCCAACGAGCGCTGCGATGATAGGCATGCTCACTCCTTTTTATGGATTCGTTACACAACAAAGCGAACCGTCCTTACGAACGGCTCGCGACATTTGAGTAATATGGGCGCAGCTTATGCGGGTCGGATACAGATAAACATATAAACAAACTCATCACAGATGAGCACATATCACAAAGCAAATGACAGTGTTTATCGTACGTTGAACCACAACAACTGTCAAATAAATGGCCCCGGCACGGCGGCTAAAACACGGTGAACGGCAGGGCCACAAAACGCATACGCCTAAACCGCACATTCCTCGCGTTCGGCATCGAGACGTGCCTTAACGGCATCGGCGGCGACGTGATACGAGAAGCCCTTGCCCATCAAAAACCGAACCAGTTTTTCGAATGCGCGCGTCTCTGGAACACGCCGCTTGGCGAGCAGGGCTGACGCACGCGCCAAATCGTCTTCGACGGCAAAATAATCCTCGGGATAACCGGGAATGTCATCGAGCACGACATGACGGCGCTTGAGCTCGGTCTCGATTTTGCGCTGTCCCCAACCGCGCCGCTTGCGCTCCTCGATAAAGTACGAGCAAAAGCGGCTCTCGTCTAAAAAACGATACTCGGTGGCGCGCTCGACGGCGAAATCGATCGCAGGCTGGTGAAAGCCGTAGCGAGCCAGCTTGTCACGGACCTCACCCGTCGCATGGTCGCGGCGCGATAACATCTCGGTCACCATGGTAAGTGCACATTTACGCTCAATGAGCTGCACCGCCTCACGGAAGTTGTCCCAATCACAGGGAAGATCGGGGCGGTTTTTGACATACAGCCGCGCGACCCGCACGGGAATCCAAATCGACCGTTCAAAACCGCCCTCAAGCTCACAATCAATATGTGCGCAAGGCTTTTTGGACGCATACCCGCTCGAGAACGAGGAGGCCGCCTTCTTATCGGGAAAGACGACCGTGGCCTCGGTCACCGTATACGACATGAGCGTAACCGCTACTCGTCGTCATCATCGAGCATGGCGGACCCATCGATGGCGTAAAGCTCGTCAAACTCCTCAGGCGCAGGCTGATCGGTCAGCTCGACCTCGGACGGAGCATCGTCATCAAACTCAAGTCCACAGGCAAGGCGGACCTTATGCTCAATCTCGTCGGCGCAATCGGGGTGTTCGCGCAGGAACGCCTTGGCGGCCTCGCGACCATTGCCGAGCTTGTCCTCGCCATAGGCAAACCAGGAGCCCATCTTCTTGCAGATGCCGCACTCGACAGCCATGTCAAGAATCGAGCCCTCCTTAGAGATGCCCGTACCGTACATGATGTCGAACTCAGCAGAGCGGAACGGAGCTGCCACCTTGTTCTTAACGACCTTGGCGCGCACGCGGTTACCGATAACCTCGTCCTTAAGCTTAATGCTGTCGATGCGGCGAATGTCGATACGCACCGAAGAGAAGAACTTAAGGGCGCGGCCGCCCGTCGTAGTCTCGGGGTTGCCGAACATGACGCCGATCTTCTCACGCAGCTGGTTAATGAAGATGCACGTCGTGTTGGACTTGGACAGCGAGCCGGCGAGCTTGCGGAGCGCCTGGCTCATCAGGCGAGCCTGAAGACCGACCGTAGTATCGCCGATTTCTCCCTCGATCTCGGCACGCGGGGTCAGCGCGGCGACGGAGTCGACGACGATGGCATCGATGGCGCCGGAACGCACGAGCATGTCAACAATCTCGAGCGCCTGCTCGCCCGTGTCGGGCTGGGAAATGAGCACCTCGTCGATATCCACGCCGATGCGCGCGGCATACGTGGGATCGAGCGCGTGCTCGGCATCGATAAATGCCACAACGCCACCCATTGCCTGGGCCTCGGCCAGGATCTCGAGCGAAAGCGTCGTCTTACCGGAGGACTCAGGACCGTAAATCTCGACGATACGGCCGCGCGGCACGCCGCCGATACCCAGCGCGGCATCGAGGGCCAGGGCGCCCGTGGGAATGGCCTCGACCTCGAGCTCGGGACCACCGTCGCCGTACCTCATGATGGAACCCTGGCCGAATTTCTTCTCGATCTCGGCCTTGGTGGTGGCGATCATCTCATCGCGCTCTTTACCCGTCGTGCGAGCATGAACGGTACGTACGGGACCTGAATTCTTGGCCATGAATAGCCCTCCTCTTAACAACCTGCATCGATAATAAACGAACGGCTGTTCGTGGTCAACCGTTCAGGCCAATCATATGCAGGCGGTCTTTCCAAAACCCAACCAAACGCCGACCAAACACTGACCAAATGCTTGACCACAAAGGACCAAATATGAACAAGGCAGGCAAAAATACATCTACAACCAGCACAAACGCCAAATGAGCCTAAGGTCCCTATCTCCACAATTAAGGGGCTCGGAGGCCCCTTAAAACACGTCTATTCCATAGAGTTGAGCACAAGGGCAATGCGACCCAATGCCTCCGTGACCGCATGGGCACGAACACACGAACGGTCGCCCTCATAGTGGCAGCGCACAGAGTCCACGACCGGCACGCCCCCATCGGCGGAACGATGCGCCCAGCCAATATAGAAAGTGCCCGCCGGATCGTCCTCAGTGCCACCGCCGGGGCCGGCATAACCCGTTGCGCTCACTGCAATATCGCTCTGGTACAGCTCCAGCGAACCCGCCGCCATCTCGCGCGCGGTCTGATGCGACACCGCGGTATAGCGGTCGAGCGTCTCCTGCTCAACACCCAGCACGCGATGCTTAATCTCATCGCAGTAGGTCACCGCACCGCCACGCAGCACAGCCGAGGCGCCTGGGATATCGGCAATCGTCGAGGCGATCATACCCGCCGTCAGAGACTCAGCCGTCGAAACCGTCACGCCCCGAGCGCTCGCGCGCTCGACGATATCGCGCGCCAGCTCCTCGTTATGTGCGAAAATCTGCTCAAAAGAGTCCGTCATACCCACCAGGACCTAGACCGAAAAGACGATCTTGCGGCAGTTCCAGAAGTACTGGGCGCCCGAGATAACGGTCAGGACAACGGCAACGGCGTACAGGAAGCGCGACACCGAGTAGATGCCGAGCGTCAGCGCCACCGGGCCAAGGTGCAAGCCGGCCATAGCAAAAACGCACAGGTAACCGCAAATGGAGACCATCGTGGTTGCCGTCTTGTACTTGCCGAGCTTATCGGCCGCAACGACCACACCGGCCGCACTCGCGACCATGCGAAGGGCGCTCACCAGCAGCTCACGGAACAGGATAATGAACACGGACCACACGGTCACCGCGCCAAAATCCAAGAACAGCAGCAGGGCCGAAAACACGAGCAGCTTATCGGCGATGGGGTCCAAGAATTTACCGAAGTCGGTGATCTCGTTGCGCGAACGCGCCAGATAACCGTCGACCTTATCGGTGCACGACAGGATCACATACAGAATGAAGGCAGCGGCGGCGAGCGGGCCGTCGAAGGTGCTCCAATCCGTACCGGCAACACTCGTGTGAGAAAGCGCCGACACGATCATGAACACCGGGATAAAGACGATGCGAACGCACGTCACGATGTTGGCGGGCGTCCAGACACTCGTCAGTTCCTTATTGCTCTCGTTAGCCACGACGCTCTCCTACTCCACAACATGACCGATAAGCTCATAGCAGAAGCTATCGGTAAACTCGACGGTCAGAATATCGCCCACGGACGCCTCGCTGGCGTCCAGATGCACCGCGCCATCGGAATCGGGCGCCTGGAACCAGGCATGGCCGATCAGCTCGGCGCCATCCTCGGTCTCTTCGATACCGTCGACGATTACCTGGGCGCGCTCGCCCACATGTGCGGCGGTGGCGGCAAAACCGAGCGACTCGGCCAGGTCCATGGCCTCCTGGGCGCGCTCGAGCTTGACCTCTTCGTCGACCTGGCCCTCCATCTTAGCGGCCAGGCTGCCCTCCTCCTGCGAGTAGGCAAAGACACTCGTGTAGTCAAAGCCGACGGTGTCCATAAAGTCGATAAGATCGCGGAACTCGTCGTCGGTCTCGGTCGGGAAGCCGACCATGGCCGTGGAACGAATCACGATGCCGGGGATGCGCTCGCGAAGGTCACGGAACAGATCCTCGAGCTCCTGGCGCGAACCGGAGCGACGCATGGCCTTGAGAATGCGCGCGTCACAGTGCTGCACGGGGATATCGATATAGGGCAGCACCTCGGGCGTATCGCGAATCGTCTCGATGAGTTCGTCAGTCATGCCCTCGGGCTGCAGATAGAGCACGCGGACCCAGACGTTGTGCGGGCGCACGGCCTCGGCGACGGCACGCAGCAGCTGCGCCAGATTGCGCGGCGAGCCATCGGCGACGTCCTCGTCGGCAAAGTCGGTACCCCAGATGCCCGTGTCCTGGCCGATCAGCACGATCTCGCGCACACCGCCGGCAACCAGGTCACGCACCTCGGAGATAATTCTCTCGGCATTGCGCGAATGATAGCGACCCCTAATATAGGGGATCATGCAGAAGCGGCATAAGCGGTTGCAGCCATCGGAAATCTTGACGTAGGCGACAGCACCCTCGACGGTACGTTTGACCTGCGGGATATAGTCTGC
>RPYR01000064.1 GCA_008671285.1 Collinsella aerofaciens
AGCTTCTCCTTGGCAGCCTCGGCGTCCTCCTTCTTGGCACCCTCGAGAACAGCCTTGGGAGCGCCCTCGACGACCTCCTTGGCCTCCTTCAGGCCAAGGTTGGTGAGCTCACGGACGGCCTTGATGACCTGGATCTTGTTGTCGCCGAAGCCCTCGAGCACGACGTCAAACTCGGTCTTCTCCTCGGCCTCAGCAGCGCCAGCAGCGGGAGCGGCGACAACAGCGGCAGGAGCAGCGGCGGAAACGCCGAAGGTGTCCTCGATAGCCTTAACGAGCTCGGAAGCCTCGAGAAGGGTCATTTCCTTAAGAGCATCGATGATCTCATCGGTGGTAAGCTTAGCCATTTCTAAGTCCTTTCGGTTTCCGTGTCTGTGCACGGAGATCAGTTAAAACACGGCGCGAATGCGCCAGGGGTGCGGCGTTGCCGCCGCGGGTGAAAACAGCGACTAGGCTGCCTTCTGCTCGGAGACCTGCTGGATCGAACGAGCGAGACCAGAGGAAACGCCGTTGACGCAGACAGCGATGTCGCGAGCGAAACCGGAGATGAGACCGGCAATCTGGCCGAGAAGCTGATCCTTGGTGGGCAGCTCGGCGATAGCCTTAACATCATCAGCGGAAACGGCCTTGCCGTCGGAGATACCGCCCTTGATCTCAAGGACGCCCTTGGACTTAGCGGAGAAGTCCTTAAGGGCCTTAGCGGCCTCGACCGGCTCGGTCTCGTAGAACACATAAGCGACGGGGCCGGCGAGAATCTCGTCGATCTCGGGCTGCTCCTGGTTCTTGAGGGCGATCTTGACCAGGTTGTTCTTGTAGACCTTCATCTCGGCGCCGCACTCGCGAAGCTGATGACGCAGCTCCTGAGCCTGCTTAACCGTCAGACCGTTGTAGTTGACGACGAACAGACCGGCGTTCTCGGCGATACGGGACTCGATCTCTGCAACCTTGTCGATTTTGTACTGCTGGGGCATGAATTACACCTCCTCGAATTCTTTCCGGGCACGGTCCGCCACAAGGACGTGACGGGGGCATGTCCAAAAAGAAAGCCCCCGCGCTGCATGAGCGACGGGGGCGAGAAGACATATCTACTCGACCACCTCAGCTGGCGGGATATCCCATTAAGCTCGCGGGTAAGACCCGTTTGCGCCGGCTGTCTCTGGCAGCGGATTCGTGCGTGAACCGGAAGTATTATGGCGGGGACCCCGGCGTCGGTCAACGGACACGAGGATTCGTACACAAACCCTGCATACGCTCCGGTCCGAGGGGCCGGGTTGAGATTTTCGCTCGGTCAAGTCCTGGCTCGCACGAAGAGCACATTAAGTCCTCTTCGGCTCGCGCTGAATCTCCGAAAATCTCAACCCGGCCCCTCGGACCGGAGCTGCGGTAACTTTGCTACGAATCCTCGTGTCCGTTGAGCGACGCGCCCCACGCATAACCCTTATGTCGGTGGGCTGATGTGTTGCGTCCCGTTGGGCTATAAGATTGAAACGAAGGTTGACAGGCGGTGGAGACCTTCGTCCAGATTTTTGCCGGAGACGCAGTAGCTTAGGCGGATGTGGCCTTCGGTTCCGAAACAGTCGCCCGGGACTAGGGCTACGTTTGCCTCTTTGATGGCTTTGATGCAGAAGTCTTCGCTGGTTAGGCCGAACTTTTTGATGCTTGGGAAAGTGTAGAAGGCTCCTGCGGGCTCTACTACGTCGAGGCCCATGGCGTCTAAGGCTGCGAGTACGCGTTCGCGGCGGGCTCGGTAGACTTTGAGCATGGGGGTTGGGTCGACGGTCAGGGCTCGGGCTGCGGCGTCCATTTCGAAGGAGACGGCACTCGATACTAAGTATTGGTGAGCCTTGGCGATCTCGGCGATGACGGGTGCCGCTGCCGCGAGCCAGCCCAGGCGCCAGCCGGTCATGGACCAGGGCTTGGAGAAGCTCTCGATGACGACCGTCTGCTCACGCAGCTCCGGGTGACGCTGGGCCAAGCGCTCGTAGCCATCCACATAGACCAGGCGGTTGTATACGTCGTCGCAGACCACGTAGATGCCTGCCTGCTCTGCCACGCGTGCCACGGCGTCGAGCGATGCCGCGTCGAGGATGCAACCCGTAGGATTGTTGGGCGAGCAGATGACGATGGCCTTGGTCGCCGGCGTCACGCAAGCACGAAGCGCATCCTCGTCAATCTGAAATTGCGCAGGCTCCGTATCCAAAAAGACTGCTTTGGCGTGGTTGGCCACGACGATGCTTTCGTACAGGCCAAAGGCCGGCGTGGGAATAATGACCTCGTCGCCGGGGTTGAGCATAGCCATGAATGTTGCCGACAGTGCCTCGGTCGCACCGTCGGTCAGGATGACCTCATCGGCGGAAAACGCCAGGCCCGCGTCCCCCATGTAGGCAGATAACGCCTCACGCAGGGCGGGGCGACCGTTGTTGGGCGGATAGTGCGTGTCACCGCGGCCCAACGAAGCAGTCACCTCGGCGCTAATCACATCGGGCGTGGGAAAATCGGGCTCGCCGAGCGCGAGCGCGATGCACCCCGGGTGCTGGGCGGCGAGCGCATTGATCCGGCGGATACCGGAGGGCTTGAGCGTGGCAAGCGAGGTATTCATGGGCAGACGCATGGCGTTCCTTTCGTAAGGGTTGCACTAGGATAGCGCGGCGAGGCGCCGCCAGACGGTGTAACCTAAACGGAAACGAGCCGGAAAGGAGATGGCATGGAGACGATCGCGCGCGGCGATAAGCCCAAAACGCTGCAAACTATTGCGTATATCAGTATTCCCAATAGCGCCGATCTTGAGTTTTTGCTCTGGGACCTGCAGGATGCCATCGCCGCCTATGCTCAACTTTCCGGCACCGCACTCCCCCGCCCAGTCGACTTGAAGGCGGATGATGCCGACGGCGTTGCCGATGGCATCGTGCTGGCCATTGAAGATATGGCTGACGATGAGACGTTGACTGCTATCGAGCAGGCGCTTGAGCGCTTTGGCGGTACGGGAACGCGTGTCTATGCCGTGATCCGAGCCGCACGACAGGGCGCTGAACAGGCGTGTGGGACCGCCGTTCGTCTGCACAAGGTATGCGAGCGCCATGACCAATTGTGGTGTGGCGGCGTTGCCATCTGCGCCGGCAGCGGCATTGCGGCGCTTCGTCGCTCTCCGCGCATGGGACTCTTGCGCCGACCTTTTTCGGAAGCGATGGATAAGCTTGTGGGCGCTGTGCGCATGGGCTGCTCCGTCGAGCATGCACAGCGACTTGGCGGCGGCAATGCCGCCAACGTCGGCACCGACGGCATGGTTTGCGCCGAGCCAGCCGTGCCCGCGCCGATCTGGCGAGGCGTTCTGAAACGTCTGGGCGCCCACGCTCAAACAAAAATCTAAATTAAATAACAGCCCAGTCAACGGCTTCGTGCCAACGCTCGACAAGCCGCTCCAAACGCCACGCCGCGTTGGCAGGACTCGTCGACGGCAGCACGATGGCGGGTAGCCCCGTCCGCTCTTGTAGATAGCGTTTGTAGAGTCGCCCTGCCGTACCGCCGTTACAGACAACGACCTCGATCGGCGCGGCATCGGTAATGCGCTCGATATGTGCCGGCACAACGTTACGGATGCTCGCGTCGCTCGAGCCCTTAATGTCGCAGCGCGCGAGCCCATCCCACAGGGCCACGCCGCCGTTCAGCAGCATGGCCCGCTTGGCGGCAATGGAGGCATCGAGCGTCGCGGGCTCACCGCTTGCCAAAGGATCGCCCTCGTTGGGCGGCACAGGCATACCGAGGCACGTGGCCATCACACGCCAAAAGCGATTCTGAGGGTTGCCGTAATAATAGGCATTGGCGCGCGAAAGCACCGAGGGAAACGACCCGAGCACCAAAACGCGCGAGTGCTGGTCGAACACAGGCTCAAACCCATGCTCAATATGTTGATAGCCCTCGTCCGGCGCTGTCATGATCTAGGCCCTCAACAGATAGCGCACCTCGTAGGGCGCAAGCTCAAGGGTACCCGTCAGCTCGACCGTGGGCGCATCGTCGGCAAGCAGGTCGACGAAGGAGCCGTTGAGTTCGCCAGCGCCAAAGGCGTAAGGCTCACCCACGGCATTCACCGCCACGAGTACCGTCGCGCCGTCACAGGCGCGCTCGAACAGCAGCTGCTTGTTCTGGATCACCACGTTGCGATAGGCACCGTAGTTGAGAGCACGGGCAGCCGCGTCGTCGGCCGAGCGAAGGTGTGCGAGTTGCGTGATGAACGCCGTCAGCTCGTTGGGCGCAGGCTCATCGAGCGCGGGGCGCAGCGCCCAGTCGCCATCGGGGCCGCCCTTTTCGCCAGCAATTCCCCACTCGCTGCCACAGTAGACGCACGGGATGCCTGGCATGCCAAAGAGCATGCCGTAGGCGGGACGCAGGCACGACTTGTCGGTGAGGATGCTCGCCAGGCGCGGCACATCGTGGTTGTCGACAAACGACAGCAGATGTTTGCCGCGGTAGATGCACCAGGGGTCGCCGCCAAACTGACGGTGCAGCGAATGGGCGATCTCGAACATGTTGACCGAGTTAAAGCTGGAGTACAGGCCCTTGTAGCACTCGTAGTTGGTGCAGGAGTCGAGCATCTCGTCGTTGACGATTTGGCTGTAGTCGCCGTGGAGCGTCTCGCCGATCAGCACAAAGTCGGGCTTGAGCTCACGGGTAAAAGCGTGCAGGCGGCGCATAAAGTCGCGGTCGAGCATATAGGCAACGTCCAGGCGCAGGCCGTCGACGCCAAAGACCTCGGCCCAGCGGCGCACGGACTCGAGCAGGTAATCGACCACGGCGGGGTTTTGCAGGTTGAGCTTCACGAGCTCAAAATGGCCTTCCCAGCCCTCGTACCAAAAGCCGTCGCCGTAGCACGAGTCGCCATCAAAGCTGATGTGGAACCAGTCCTTGTAGGGCGAGTCCCACTTACGCTCCTGCACATCGCGGAAGGCCCAAAAGCCACGGCCGACATGGTTGAAGACGGCGTCGAGCACCACGCGGATGCCGTGGGCATGCAGTGTCTCGCACACGGCGGCAAAGTCGGCATCCCCACCCAAGCGACGGTCGATGTGGCGCAGGCTGCGCGTGTCGTAGCCGTGGCTATCGGACTCGAGCGGCGGGTTGATGAGCACAGCGCCAATACCGAGTTCCTGCAGGTAGTCGGCCCATTGGGCGATCTTCATGATGGGAGCGTCGGGATTGGGCGCGGCGTTGGCAACCTGGGCGAGCTCGTCCTCGGCAACGGGCGCGGCATTCTCGTGCGGAGCTCCGCAAAAGCCCAGCGGATAGATCTGATAGAACGTCGTCTCGTATGCCCACATAACAGCCTCCCAGAAATCCTTCACGCAACGCCACCCATTGTATGCCCAGCTTGTATCCTCTTCCCCAAAATAAGTTGCGGTGGAATAGTTCCTGCTTGGGTCTTCAGAGGCCTTAAACAAGAACTATTCCACCGCAACTGATGAGGGGATGTGGCTAGGCGACGGGCTTTGCGCGGCGTATGGCCGGGAACAGTACGGTAATGGCGAGGATGACGCCCACGACGGCGATCGTGCCGCCCGCGTAGCCGATCCAAGCGATGCCCGGGCCCGACACCACGGCGCCGCCGATTGCGGTGCCCGTGCCGATACCCAGATTGAACAGGCCCGAGAAGATCGACATGGCGACAGCCGACGAATCCGCCGGCGTGTTCTTGATGAGCTCGGCCTGGAACGCCACGTTAAAGGCCGTGGCGCAGCAGCCCCACAGTGCGCAGACGGCAAGCACTGCCGCGAGCGACGATGCGGCCGGACCCATGAGCAGCAGGGCCGCCGGCACGCCGGAGAGCGTAATAGCCAAGAACGGGAAGCGATGCCCATCGAACAGGCGGCCAAACAGCCAGCTTCCGAGCAGACCAGAGCAGCCAAACGCCGTCAGCGTCATGGTGATGGCGCCCGCGTCGACGTGCGCGACCTGTGCCAGGAAGGGCTCGATATAGCTGTAACCCGCGTAGTAGCCGGTCGCCATAAAAACCGTGACCGCGTAGAGCGCGATCAGGAGCGGGTTCTTGAGCAGCTCGGGCAACTGTTTGACGGTAAAGCGCTCGCCCGCCGGCATGGCCGGGAACACGGTCGCCTGGTAGACGACCGCGATGGCCGAGAGGACCCCGACCACGGCAAACGTCATGCGCCAGCCCACGGCCAAGCCAATAGCGCGACCGAGGGGCAGACCAAAGATCTGCGCGATTGACGAGCCCGTAGCGATCATGCTGATGGCGAGCGCCCCGTGGCGAGTGTCGACCAGGCGCGAGGCCATAATCGAAGCGACCGACCAGAACACGGCATGTGCGCAAGCGACCACCAGGCGCGCACAGACCAGGACGGGATAAGTCGGCGCCACAGCGGACAGAAACTGGCCCAGCGAAAACACGGCCAGCACGCCCAGCAACATCCGCTTGAACTCAAAGCGCGAAGCGAACACCATGAGCGGCAGCGACAGCAGCATGACGCCCCAGGCATAGACCGAGATCATGATGCCGGCTTGGGACTCGGTGAGCGAGAACGACGCGGCGATGTCAGTCAAAAGACCGATGGGCATAAACTCCGACGTGTTGAACACGAAGGCGCAGCAGGTGAGTCCGATGAGCGGGAGCCACTGCTTGAGCGTGATGCCGTCTTGCCTTGCCTGAGTCATATATAACGTCTCCAATCGTTTTGAGCGGAGGCGATTATATAGCAACGGCCCCGCATCCGTCAGTAACGGACACGGAACCGAAAACAATTCGATACACAGAGGTTGCGCCGTCAATAAATAACTAAGCCAGCCCCAGCAATATGCCCGCCGAATGCACGACAAACGCCACGATCCAGGCGACTGCCACCTGAAACGCGAACACGGCAACGGCGTAGCGCGCGCCCAGCTCGCTCTTGACGGCGCCGATCGCAGCCACGCACGGCGGGTACAGCAACGTAAAGACCAGGAACACATAGGCAGTAAACGGCGAAAACATGGTCGACAGTGCCGCGGGCGAGGTCGCGCCCAAAAGTACCGTGAGGGTCGAGATGACACTCTCCTTGGCGATAAGTCCGGTGACGAGCGCCGTGGATGCACGCCAGTCGCCAAACCCAAGCGGCGTCAGCGCCGGCGCGATGATGCTGCCGAGGCCCGCAAGCAGACTCTGCGACTGATCGGCGACCACATTAAAGCGGATGTCGAACGTCTGAAGGAACCAGATGACCACGGTAGCGGCAAAGATAATGGTAAAGGCCTTGGTAATAAAGTCTTTGGCCTTATCCCATGCCAGCATCACCGTCGTCTTGACGCTCGGCAGGCGGTAATTGGGGAGCTCCATAATAAACGGCACTGGGTCGCCCTTAAATGCTGTGCGATTGAGCACCAAAGCCGCAATGCAGCCGACCACGATACCGATCAGATAGAGCGAGACCATAGCGGGAACCGTCGCCTGCGGGAAAAACGCCCCGCACAGCAGACCGTAGACCGGCAACTTGGCCGAGCAGCTCATGAACGGCGTAAGCATGACCGTCATCTTGCGGTCGTGCTCGGATGGGAGCGTACGGGTCGACATGATAGCCGGCACGGTGCAGCCAAAACCGACGAGCATGGGCACAAAGCTACGGCCCGACAGGCCAAAGCGACGCAGCACCTTATCCATGACAAAGGCCACACGCGCCATGTAGCCCGAGTCTTCCAGAATGGAGAGGAACAAGAAGAGCACGACGATAATCGGCAGGAAGGTCAGTACGCTACCCACGCCCGTAAGCACGCCGTCAACAGCTAGCGAGCGCACCACGTCGTTGGTGCCGAACGCCTTGAGGCCCGCATCGGCCGAGGCGATGATGGCAGCGATGCCGTCCTCCATAAGTCCCTGCAACGCCGCGCCGATCACGCCAAACGTCAGCCAAAAGACAAGGCCCATAATCACCAGGAACGCCGGAATGGCCGTGTAGCGACCCGTCAGGATGCGGTCGATCTTGACAGAGCGCACGTGCTCGCGACTCTCGTGCGGCTTGACGACGCAACGCCCGCACACGTCGCCGATAAAGCTAAAGCGCATGTCGGCCAGCGCGGACAGGCGGTCGGTGCCGGCCTCGCCCTCCATCTGGGTAATGATGTGCTCGATGGCGTCGAGCTCGTTGCGATCCAGGTGAAGCGCCTCGGTCACCAGCTCGTCGCCCTCAACCAGCTTAGTCGCCGCAAAACGCACGGGAATGTGCGCCGTCGCGGCATGGTCCTCGATAAGGTTGGCGATGCCGTGGATGCAGCGATGCAGTGCACCGCCGTCTGGGCCATCGGGTGCGCAGAAGTCCAGGCGGCCGGGACGCTCGCGGAAACGCGCCACATGCAGGGCATGGTCCACCAGCTCGCCGATACCCTCGTTGCGTGCGGCGCTAATGGGAACGACCGGCACTCCCAGCAGACTCTCGAGCAGGTTGACGTCCACGGCGCCACCGTTGGCCGTCACCTCGTCCATCATGTTGAGCGCGATGACCATGGGGCGGTCGAGCTCCATAAGCTGCAGCGTCAGGTACAGGTTACGCTCGATGTTGGTAGCGTCGATGATGTCGATGATGGCATCGGGATGCTCATCCAGGATAAACTGGCGGCTCACGATCTCCTCGCCCGTGTACGGCGACAGGGAGTAAATACCGGGCAAGTCGGTAACGCTCGCCTCGGGGTGGTTACGGATAGTGCCGTCCTTGCGGTCGACCGTCACGCCGGGAAAATTACCGACATGCTGGTTGGAGCCCGTCAGCTGGTTAAACAGCGTGGTCTTACCGCAGTTTTGGTTGCCGGCGAGGGCAAAATGAAGCGGCGCGCCCTCGGGCACGGCCGTTTTTGCCGCACGGGGCGAATACGTCCCCTCGCCGAGTGCCGGGTGCTCCGTCGTGCCGATTGCGGCGTTAGCGCGCGGACCCGTATCTGTGTCGTGAACACCCACGAGCTCGATCCGTGCGGCATCGTCCTTGCGCAGCGTCAACTCGTAGCCGCGTAGGCGAATCTCGAGCGGGTCGCCCATGGGGGCGTACTTCATCATGGTGACTTCGGTACCCGGTGTTAGGCCCATGTCCAAAATATGTTGTCGGAGTGCCTGGTCGTCCGATGCCACCGATGCGACAACGGCGTCCTTTCCAATCTCGAGTGTATCGAGCTTCACGTCCGTGTTCCTCCCCCGGCGCCCACAGGGCGTTGCATTTTGTTTACCATGGCTAACCGTTTGCCATGGCTAACCAATTGTAACTATGCATGATAGCGCGAACACGCAACGATGTTCAATCGACAGATCGGTGCAAGGGGAATTCTGGGCCATTGCTTCCCAGACGGGCCTGTTGCGGAAACCGAATCCCACTCCGGAACACCTAAACGGGACGGGCTTTCCGGTTGAGGCATCTAGCGGAAACTGCAGCCCGGAATCGGCGCTCAGACTGGGATGCGATTTCCCAATGGGGCCCTCGGGGAAACTACAGCCCGGAATCTGCTCTCGAAACGGGACGCGGTTTCCCCGAGGACCGAAACAGCCGCCCGCCCCTCGACAAAATGATCCGTTCCCTCCGTCGCATGCGGAACATCCAAGGAGTGTCCCAGAGTGCCGGCAATAGGAACGTCCCCAGCTGCCGGCAGCATTTCACCGCAACTGCAAAAACTCGCGCAGGCAACCGTAGTCACCTGCGCGGGCTTGGTGGGCGCTCACAAAGGCACGTTATAGAGGCCCACATCAGTTATGGATTGCCAAACAGCATCGATACGCGATGCCTCCGTCGGCTTACCAAGCGATGAAGATTGCCGCAATCTTAGACAATCGGCGCAATGCCGGCAAAGTGCAGATACAGCGAAATGATTGCCACGACAATGACCACCGCTGCGATCAGCTTGTCGTGCAGATGAGGAAGCACCGGCTTACCGCGGCCTCGCTCGCCCAGCATATAAACGGGAATGGCTGGAGCAAAAAGGATCGTTGTGATCATAACGCCCTGGAGACCCGTCGACCACACCAGGAACAATGTGTAGATGAAGCCGAGCGTGCCAAAGAAGCGGGCTTTGCCGACGCTTGGCGCATGCGGCCCGTCCAGATGCTCGTTCTTCCAGCCAATCACCATGTAGTAGGCTGCCGAGCACACGTACGGAACCAGAATCGTGTTGACCGCGCAGCTATAGAAGAACTGGTAGGTGCTCGCCGCCACATACGACACAACCAAGAAGAGCTGCGTGATACCGGAGCTCACGAGAACCGTTACCACCGGGGCGTCGTGCTTGTTCGTCTTGGCAAACGCCAGAGGGAAGGATCCCTGGCGCGCGGCCTCGAACGGCGTCTCGGATGCAATGATGACATAGCCCAGCATCGCGCCGACCAGCGAGAGAATAACGCCAAGGTTTACGATGGCAGCGCCAACAGGACCGATTGCGCGCTCGAGAATTCCCGCCATGGAGGGCGTTGCGAGCTGTGCCATCTCCTCGCGCGGCATAATGCCAAGCGACAGCATCGAGATGATCAGATACAGCGTGAACACAGCCGCGAATCCAAGTGCCGTCGAGCGGCCGACGTCACGCACGTACTTTGCACGGCCCGAGATAACGACAGCGCCCTCGATGCCCGTGAAGACCCAGACAAGGGCG
>RPYR01000063.1 GCA_008671285.1 Collinsella aerofaciens
AGTTTATGAAGATGCAGGGCACCGATAATCCCCCGACCCCATAAGTTGCGGTGGAATACGGACTGTTTTGACCCTTTAAGCAGCAATTCAGTCCCTATTTCACCGCAACTCATTTGGTGCAAAGTAACCTGTCCCCCTTGCGCCAATTAGCTGGTATGGCGCCAGCGAGGGTCGGTGAGGGTTCTCGCCACGCCCAAGCCAACGGGCAGAAACGCCACGATGAGCACTGCGCGCACAAACCAGCCGAGCATGTTGACCGTGTCGAAGGTGCACATGTAATACATAGAGCGATAGAGATACAGACCGGGCACCATAATGACAATCGAAGGCACCGTGAGGGCGATGCGCGGGTAGGTGAGCTTGACTTCGGCCAAGCTTGCCAGCAGACCCGATACCAGCGCGCCGATAAACGCTGCTGCCTCGGGAGGCATTCCCGTGCTGAGGCCCAGGAAGGGAATCATCGTCGGCGCATCGACAAGGGTCAGACGCAGGGTATTGGACACGGCGCCGATCAACCCAGCTGCCGCGGCCATCTTTACCGGGCTGTTGAACATCACCGAGAAGCCGAATACGCCAACGAAGCTCATCACCACGCGCAGGAGCGTAAGGGCAAGCGGCGAAAGGCCCAGTGGGGCAAAGTCGTCCGGCGCCAGGCCAACACACTCGGCAACCATCCAACCTACGAGCGTCGCCATCACAATAATCGATACGGCATATGAAAGGCGCTCGATACCGCTTCGCATGTCGAGCTTGGCGATGTCGAGGCCCGCCGTAATGAGCGGAAAGCCGGGAATCACAAAGAGCATGGCGCCGATATAGCCTTCTTGGTGCGACATTGCCCCCGGTATGACCTGGCCAAGGCCGAGCAATGCCAGCAGATACGAAACGCAAGCGAGCGCAACGCCGGTCGTCAGCGCGCTGAACTGACCAAGGCCTTGCTTGAGAATATGGGAGCGGGCAAAGTTGCCGACACCCGCGCCCACAAACGCGCAGGCCATCTCGATAGGGCCGCCGCCGAGCAAAAAGACGAAGGCGCCGCAAGCACAAGCTGCCGCAAGGCCCTGTTGCCAGGGAGAGTAATCGGGTTTTGAACTCTCAACGGTCTTGAGCATCTCGTGGTATTCGTGCACGGTAAACCGGCGCCCATACGTCTCGATTTCCTTTAAGAAGCTCTCCATCATCCAAATGCGATGGGTATTGACTCCCGTTGTGGGCAGGCTGACAACCTCGTTAAAGCAGTGGCCATCTTCGATGCAGGTGCACTCAAACGACAGAAGACTTAAGTCAACGTGGATGGTGACACCGAGTACGGCGGCAACACGATTCATGGTATCGCGCACGCGCCAGGCACCCGTTCCGCTTGCCAGCATAAGCATGCCGGTGCGGCAGATGATGGATGATTTATCGGTGAGCGGCGCATCGACGGCAAGCTCATCGCCTGCCGTCACGATCTGGTGCCAGTCAGTTTTCATATGGAGCGCGCCGGCACGAACGCCGTGGTGCATGGGGGCTCTCGAAAGCAGCGAGTCAAGGCGCGAAGGCTGTGGGGGCTCCGTTGATCCGACCTCGTCCTCATCAGTCTCTTCATCGACCAGATCAAAGGAATCAAGCGGCGCTGGCTCGCGACGATCGATTAGCTCCTCATCCTCATCATCAAAGTAATTGAACTGATCGAGCATGTCCTCTTCGATTGCACGCTCGCTCGCGTCGTCCATATAGACGCTCCCTTCCTACCGACTAACCCCCATCCTAGGCAGCAACGGCTAAAGGAAACATAAAAGAGACGACTATCAAAACAAGGACTGTCCCCAACTGCCGGCAGAAAAGGAACGTCCCCAAGTGCCAACCACGGCAATGCCGATGCTTTGGTAACGACAGCGCGCGGGTCGCATTTGTGACAAGGTGACGTGAAACGAAAGGGCGCTGACGTTTTGGTCGCGCCCTTGAAGTTGAACGTCAGATTGTCCAAATGCGGCCCGCGCAGCGTCGAGCCGTTACGCGGTTCGTAGAACCGCGTAACTAGTTAGTACATCTTTGCGCCGGCGGGGATGGAGGCGTCGAGCTGGATCAGGTTGAGGCGCTCCTCACCATCCTCCTCGTGGATGGCACTGATGAGCATGCCGCAGCTGGGGATGCCCATCATCTTGCGCGGAGGCAGGTTGGTGATGGCGAGCAAGGTCTTGCCGACCAGGTCCTCGGGCTCGTAATAAGCGTGAATACCGGAGAGGATGGTGCGGTCGGTACCGGTACCGTCGTCGAGCGTAAAGTTCAGCAGCTTCTTGGACTTCTTGACGGCCTCGCATGCCTTGACCTTCACAGCGCGGAAATCGCTCTTGGAGAAGGTATCAAAGTCGACGAACTCCTCAAACAGCGGCTCAACGGCGATCTTGGAGTAATCGAGCGTGGGCTTAAGCGACTTAACGAATGGGCTCGCGGCGTTGCCGGCCTCTGCAGCCTTGGCGGCAGCGGCACCGGACTGGAAACCCTTCTCGGGCTTCATGTGCGGGAACAGCAGGACGTCGCGGATAGAAGCCTGGTTGGTAAGCAGCATGACCACGCGGTCGATACCAATGCCAATGCCGCCCGCGGGAGGCATACCGTACTCGAGGGCGCGCACGTAGTCCTCGTCATACTCCATAGCCTCATCGTCGCCGCCGGCCTTCTCGGCCATCTGGGCAGCAAAGCGCTCAGCCTGGTCGACCGGGTCGTTGAGCTCGGAGAATGCGTTGGCGTACTCGTGGCCGGCGATGACCAGCTCAAAGCGGTGAGTCAAACGCGGGTCGTCCTCAAAACGCTTAGCGAGCGGGCTGACCTCGATGGGGTAATCGCACACGAAGGTCGGGTTGACGATGGTGTCCTCGCCCAGCTCATCGTAAATCTCGGCGATGATCTTGCCGGCAGTCCACTCGGGCTTGATCTCCAGGCCCTTCTCGCGCGCGGCGGCAGCAAGCTCCTCGACCGGCGTGTCGATGGTGACCTGCTTGCCGAGCACGTCGGAGACGATGTCGGTCATGGGACGGCTGGCCCACTCACCAGAAAGGTCGATGGTCTGGCCCTGGTACTCGATGACCTCGGGGTTGCCGATGGCCTTGTTAGCCGCCTTGATGACACCCTGGGCGAGCGCCTTCATGCCCTCGAGGTCTGAGAAGGCACGGTAGGCCTCCATCGTGGTGAACTCGGGGTTGTGGGTAAGGTCCATGCCCTCGTTACGGAAGATGCGGCCGATCTCGAACACGCGCTCAAAACCACCGACGATGCAGCGCTTGAGATGGAGCTCGGTGGCAATACGCAGGTAGCACTCCTGATCGAGCGCGTTGAAGTGGGTAATGAACGGCTTGGCGGTAGCGCCGCCCTGGATGGTCTGCAGGATGGGGGTCTCGACCTCCATGTAACCGTCGGACTCCATAAAGCGACGGAAGGTAGAGAGAATCTGCGAACGCTTACGGAAGGTCTCGCGAACGTCGTCGTTGGCGATCAGGTCGACATAGCGCTGGCGATAGCGGGTCTCCTTGTCGGAAAGACCGTGGAACTTCTCGGGCAGCGGACGAACGGCCTTGGAAAGCAGGGTCGCGCTCTTAGGGGCAACGGAAAGCTGGCCGCGCTGGGTGCGCACGACCACGCCGGTCACGCCCAGGATGTCGCCCAGGTCGAGGGCCTTGAGCGTATTCCAGGCAGCCTCGTCCATGTCGTTGATGCGGCAGAACAGTTGAATCTCGGCAGTCGCATCGCGCACGACGATGAACATGATCTTGCCCTGACCGCGCTTGGCGACCACACGGCCGGCAATCTTCACGACATCCTCGGTGTCCTCACCATCGGCAAGATCGGCGTACTTAGTCTCGATATCGGCGACGTAGTCCTCAAGCTCAGAGTGCTCAGGATAGGGGTTCTGGCCCGCCTCGAACAGGGCGGCGCGCTTGGCCAGGCGGGTGGCGCGCTCGTCGTTGAGCGTCGATGCCTGATCGGCGGCGTTCTGGTTCTCTGCCATAAGTTAGCTCCTCAAACTAAAACGCTCCCCAGGATTCGGTCCCAGGGAGCGAAAACATACCTTTACGCGGGACCGTGGTCTAGCGTGCGATCTTGGCGATGGTGTAGACGCGAGTCTTGCCGGAAGGCGTAACGACCTCGACGGAGTCGCCCTCGCCGTGACCAATGATGGCGTGACCGACCGGAGACTCGTTGGAAATCTTGTGCTCGAGCGAGTTGGTCTCGGTGGTACCGACGAGCGTGACTTCCATGACCTCGCCGTTGGGATCAATCAGCGAAACGGTGGAACCGATGGAGACGGTCAGGTCGCCCGTGGTGGCAGCAACCTGAGCGTTGGCGAGGATGGCCTGGATCTCGGCAATACGAGCGGCGTTCTGGGCCTGCTTGTCCTTAGCGGCGTCGTACTCGGAGTTCTCCGAAAGGTCGCCGAACGCGCGGGCTTCCTTGATGTCCTCGACGATCTCCTTGGCGTAAGCGCCCTCACGCCAAGCGAGCTCCTCGACGAGCTTCGGGCGGCCCTCAGCGGTCAGTACGATCTGGCTTGCGTCCATACGGATATCTCCCCAACTCTGATCAAACAATCAACTGTCAACAAAACGCAAAAGACCGGCTAGCCTGCGGGCAAGCCGGTCAGGTGCTCACCCCAAAGGGATGGGACTACTCTGCGTCCGCGTCGCTGTCCTCTGC
>RPYR01000013.1 GCA_008671285.1 Collinsella aerofaciens
GCTCAACTTTGAGGAGCCCCAGGTCATTACCGACATTCAGCGCCAGTACGTCGAGGCTGGCTGCGACGTGATCACCGCCAACACCTTTGGCGCCAATGCCCACAAGCTCGACGGCGCCGCCACCGTGGCAGATGTCTTTGCTGCCGCTGTCGCCTGCGCCCGCGAGGCCGGCGCCCGCTACGTCGCCGGCGATATCGGCCCCATCGGCGCGCTGCTTCGGCCCTTAGGCACCCTCAGCTTTGACGAGGCCTATGGCCTCTTTGCCGAGGAAGTGCGCGCCGGCGTCGACGCGGGCGTGGACCTCTTTATTATCGAAACCATGACCGACCTTGCCGAGATCAAGGCGGCCGTCCTCGCCTGCCGCGAAAACTCCGACCTGCCCGTCTTTGCCACCATGACCTTCGAGGAAGACGGTCGCACCTTCCTGGGAACGAGTCCCGAGGTGGCCGCCATCACGCTCGACGCTATCGGCGCCGACGTTTTGGGCATCAACTGCAGCCAGGGACCGGCCGAGCTACGAGGACTCGCCGCACGTATGCTCACCGTTACCGACAAGCCTGTTATGGTGCAGGCCAACGCAGGACTGCCCCACGTGGACGACGACGGCAACACCGTCTTTGATATCCAGGCCCCCGAATACGCCGAGGCCGTCGCCGGCATGATCGCCGACGGCGTGAGCGTCGTGGGCGGCTGCTGCGGCACCACGCCGGCGCACATGGCGGCCTTGCGCACGCTTATCGACAACCACACGCCCAGCCCGCGCCGCCGCAAGCCCAGCATGTCGGTCACGAGCGCCCAGACGGTCGTGGACCTCCCCTGCGACGGCCACAAGATCGCCGTCATCGGCGAGCGCATCAACCCCACCGGCAAAAAGCGCCTGCAGCAGGCCCTGCGCGACGGCGACCTGGACTACGTCGTGAGTCAGGGCATCAGCCAGCAGGAGCAGGGCGCCGACATCCTGGACGTCAACGTGGGCCTGCCCGAGATCGACGAGGTCAAGGTCATCCAGCAGGCCACCGAGCAGCTCCAGGGCTCCACGCTGCTGCCGCTGCAGATCGACTCCACCGACCCCGCAGCCGTCGAGGCCGCCGTGCGCCGCTACGCCGGCAAGCCCATCATCAACTCGGTCAATGGCAAACAACAGATCATGGATGAGATCTTTCCGCTGGTGGCCCACTACGGCACCAACGTCGTCGGCCTTACGCTCGACGAGGGCGGCATCCCCGATACCGCCGAGGCCCGCTTCGCCATCGCCGAGCGCATCGTGGCCGAGGCCGCCCGTTACGGCATCGGCCCGGACCGCATCCTCATCGACTGCCTGGTCATGACCGCCTCGACCAATCAACGCCAGGCCGAGCAGATCCTGCGCGCCATGTCCCTGTGCAAGGAGCGTCTGGGCGTCAAATGCGCGCTCGGCGTGTCGAACATCAGCTTTGGCCTGCCTGCCCGCCCGCTGCTGGGTTCGGTCTTTTTGGCCGCCGCCTTCGGCGCGGGCCTGGACGCCCCCATCATGAACCCGGGCTCCAAGCGCTTTATGGATACCGTCTACAGCTATCGCGTCCTGAGCGTTGAGGACGAGGGCTCGACCGGATACATCGAGCGCTACGCCGGCTGGACCGATCCGTATAAGATCGCCGCAAACCCGGCAGCAGCTCAGGCCGCATCGACAGACACCGTTCCCGCCGCCGGCACCGCCAGCTCCGACGGCAACGACGACCCCATCCGCCACATGGTCGTCTCGGGCCGCAAGGGCGAAATCGCGGCCGAGACCGAGCGTCTGCTGGCAGACCACGACGCCATGGACCTCATCAACAACCACTTTATCCCCGCCCTCGACGAGGTGGGCGTCCTCTTTGACCAGGGCAAGTTCTTCTTGCCGCAGCTTATGGCCTCGGCCGAGGCCGCACGCGTGGGCTTCGACACCATCAAGCGCCTGATGCCCGCCGGCGAGATTGCCGACAAGGGCAAGATCTGCGTGGCCACCGTCAAGGGCGACATCCACGACATCGGTAAGAACATCGTCAAGATGCTGCTCGATAACTACGGCTACACCGTCTTTGACCTAGGCCGCGACGTCGATCCGCAGGAGGTACTCAAGACCGTGCAGGAGCGTGACATTAAGCTCGTCGGCCTCTCGGCGCTTATGACTACCACAGTCGTCGCCATGGAGGAGACCATCAAGCTGCTCCATGCCGAGGTGCCGGGCGTCAAGATCATCGTGGGCGGCGCCGTACTCACCCCCGAATACGCCAAGCAGATCGGCGCGGACTACTACGCCAAGGACGCCGCCGACAGCGCTCGCATCGCCTAAGAGGTCTTTGGGCAGTACCACAACGGAGACAACCGAGCACCAACACCTCTCGCAAGATACACTTGGCACGTGCGGCACGTTAGAATAGATAAGACTATGCTCGCTTTGGCAGATAGGAGCGCAAGGAGCGCGACCACGCCCGCAGAAATCGCGGAAACCCGCGGCATGGTTGAGGAGCAGAACCTCGAGATCAGGACCATCACCATGTGTGTTTCGCTCAGGGGGTGCGGGGACGAGAACCTCGACCGCATGTGCACGAAGATCTAAGAC
>RPYR01000179.1 GCA_008671285.1 Collinsella aerofaciens
CTTTTGCGAGGGATTCGGCAGAATGGCGTAGTGGCGCGCAATGTCGTTGCGCACCTCGCCCTCTTCGCGACCCACCTCGTGCATAAAAGCCTGCTTGGAGCCCAGCAGCATCACGGCAAACCAGCGGGCATCCTCATCGTCATCAAAGTCCGCCACAAGCACGTCAGTGGACTCGGCTTTCTCGGCCTTGGTAAGTTCGGAAGAGATGAACTCCGCAATCTGCTGAGACAGATCCACGAACTCACGCTCACCAAAGAAATAGCCCTTGAGCTCGCCGCCGAATGCGGAGTTCTCGGCAAACGTGGCACGCTTGTTATCAGCCGAGGTACGAGCGCGCCGCAGGTGCGTGGTTACGAAATTACGCACGGTGCGGCTCTCGATATCGAGCTCGCGCTGGCTCATAACGTTGACGGCAGAGTCAAAGTCCAGGATATGCAGAATCGCGTGATTGATTTTCATATACGGCATTCCGTTCTAGATCGATTTCGGCACGAACCAGTATAGCGGTCGATCCCGCCCCAGGCGCATCGAAGATTGGTGCATCGGGGACAGGTTGCTTTGCACCAATGGTTAGCGCAGGAGCTCGGACTGCCAAGCCTCGAGCTGTTCTGCCAAGCTCTTGCCGGCAGCGGGCATGTCGATCTGGGGACGTTTGGGCAGAAGCGCACACTTAAGAATCGCAACGATAGTCTGCGAGACAAAGCGTCGCGTATCCTTGTCAAAGCCTTGCGCAGCCTGGAGCATCACGGGCAGGCTCTCGCGCAGATTCCCAGCGATATCCGCAAACCGCTCAGCACCCGTAGCCTCAAGCACGGAGAACAACGCATCTACAAAACGCTCGCGCTCGTTAGGCGACACCGCAAGCAGCATCTCGCGAATGGAGCCATCGACGTATCGAGCACCGGCGGACAGGCGCTCACAGTATACGAAGTCGCAACCATCAACCACCCAGCTAAAGGGATTGTGCTGCAGCAGGCTGAACTCGGTGCTCTCAACGATGGCATAGTCCTCTTGTGTCTCGAACATCATGCCGAAGATCGACGACCGAGGTAGCGTCTTGTCGATTCGACCGGAAAGATCGGCAAAGGCGTTGCCGTTCAGAAACTCCTCGACGAACCCTGGACCATCATGGGAATACGCCCGTTCGATTCGCTCACGGGCGACATCGGAGCACATCGCCGCACCGTACACCGCAAGGTTTCCGCCCTTGGAATGACCTCCGCACAAAAGCGGCCCGTCGATCGCATCCGCCGCCTCGTCCACATAACGCGCCGCGGCTTCCTGGGCCGGCACAGGACACCGGAACGCCATGTTAAAGTCCTCTTTCCAGACCACAATCGTGCTGTCGGTCCCCCGGAAGGAAAGATAGCTAAACCCCGCCGGAAACCGGAACGCCATGGCTGCAAACTGCTCCGTCGCCACCACATCGCTCACGGCACGATAGCCGCAAACGTGCACGCCGCGGTATCTGGGATTTGCTGCCACGGCCTCCAACAAGGCCCTGCTTCCCTCTGGGTCCCACAAGTCGTCAATCATGTCCCGGTAGCACTCGGCACGCAGCAGTTCGCGTACGTCTAGGCCCTGCCAGTTCGTCAGCCCCGCCATATCACCCGGCAAGCGCAAATAGGACAACCACGCAAAGACCAGGCTATCCACCGCGCAGAACGGCCGCTCCTCAAAGGGATCAAACGCCGTCTGGACATAGGTCAAAAAAATAGGCGAATCCGACATGGCCCTCCCATCAACTATGGTGCATTGGAGTCAGGTTACTTTGCACCAAAAAGGCGCCCGGGCCGTGTGGACCCGGACGCCTTCATTGTAGCTTTTCGCTCTAGCGAGCTTGATTTAGCAGGAGAAATCGACGCTGTCGATGATGTCCTTGAGGGCCTTGGCGGAGACGGTGAGCTCATGCTGCTCGTCATCGTTCAGCGGCACGGGGACGCGGCAGACAACGCCGTCGCGGCCAACGACGGTCGGCATGGAGATGGCAAGATCGGACAGGCCATACTCGCCCACCATGAGCGAGGAGACAGGCAGAACGGTCTGCTCATCGCGCATAACAGCGGTGCAGATGCGCTTGACGGCCATGGCGACGCCATAGTAGGTGGCGTGCTTCTTCTCGATGATGGTGTAGGCGGAGTTCTTGACGTCCTCAGCGATGCGCTTCTCGGCAGCCTCATGCTCCAGGTGGCCGTGAAGCTCACAGAAGGTGTTCAGCGGAACGCCGGCAACCTGAGCGCTGGACCAAGCGACAAACTCGGAGTCACCGTGCTCGCCCATGACATAGGCCTGGACATCGCGCGGGTCAACCTCGACGTGGGCACCAAGCATCTGCTGCAGACGGCCAGTGTCGAGCACGGTGCCGGAGCCGATGACATGGCCCTCGGGCAGGCCGGACATCTTGATGGCGGCATAGGTCAGAACATCGACCGGGTTGGAGACAATGAGCAGAATGCCGTCGAAGCCAGACTTCTTAATTTCGGGAATGATGGACTTAAAGATGTTGACGTTCTTGTTGACCAGGTCCAGACGGGTCTCACCGGGCTTCTGGGCAGCGCCAGCGGTGACGACGATCATGGCGGCGTCGGCGACATCGGAATAATCGCCGGCGTAGATCTTCATCGGCTCGGCAAACGTCATGCCGTGCGCGATATCCAGGGCCTCACCCTCGGCGCGGTTCTTGTCCACGTCGATGAGGACCATCTCGGAGAACAGACCGCTCTGC
>RPYR01000103.1 GCA_008671285.1 Collinsella aerofaciens
AAAGAACGACGCGGTCCTGCTGGGCAAGAGTCCCAAGAATCAGACCGTGCATGCGCCTATCCCCGAGGGCTACAGCATCGATCAGCTTGTTGGCAAGATCGTTGATGTTGACGTTGACGTTGCCAAGACCTGGTATTTGTCAGGTTCCGTTGTGGGCGAGCCGCGCTAATGGTTTCTCCCGGGGCAGGTCTTTCCGCCGTTGCGATCGTCGGTCCGACGGCGGTTGGTAAGAGTGATGTTGCCGACCGTTTGGCCGCTCGTCTTTCGTCCGAAGTGCTGTCGTGCGATGCGATGCAAATCTATCGCGGCATGGACATCGGTACCGCAAAGATGGCGCCCGATGAGTGTACGGCGCCGCTGCGTCTCGTCGACATTGTAGAGCCGGGTGTGGCATATTCTGCTGCGCTTTATCAGGCTGACGCTCGCGCGCATGTTGAACGTCTCCTTGGCTCGGGGCGCCTGCCGGTTTTTTGCGGAGGTACGGGGCTGTATCTCAAGGCCGCCCTGGATGAGATGGACTTTCCCTCGGGTGAACTTGAGGACGATCGCCGTGTGGGTTATCAGGAACTTGCCGAGCGCATAGGCGAGGAAGAACTGCATGCCCTGCTTGCCGAGCGCGATCCAGAATCGGCTGCTGTTATTCATCCCCATAACGTGCGCCGTGTGATTCGTGCGCTCGAGATGCATGATGATGGTATCTCCTATGCGCAGCAAAAAAGTCAGTTTAGTGTTCCGCGCGAGCATTATCATGCTCTATGGTTTGGTCTGACGCGTAATCGCGAGGTGCTCTACAAGCGCATTAATCTGCGCGTCGATCTGATGTTTGAGCAGGGTCTTGTCGATGAGGTTCGCGGTCTTATGGACCAGGGGCTGGGAGATGCCCTGACTTCGATGCAGGCAATTGGCTATAAAGAGATCATCGATGCTTTCAATGGCGTGATTTCTATGGATGAGGCTCGCGAACTTATCAAGATGCGTTCGCGTCGCTATGCCAAACGTCAGCTTTCGTGGTTTAAACGCGATGACCGCATCGTGTGGTTTGATATGGATGAATGTACGATCGATGAGGTCGTTGAGGACATCCTGCATTGTATTGAGGCTGCCTAATGGCCCGCTTCCCCCTTGTTCCCACGGCACCCGAGCCCGAGCGTGCCATATTAGTTGGTGTTGAGTGGCGCGACAATGCGTGGCCGCTCGATCGTTCGCTTGACGAGCTTGAGCGCCTGGCCCATACGGCTGGCGCCCAGTGCGTGGCGCGTTTGTCACAGCATCTGGTTAAGCCGTATCCAAAATCGTTTATCGGTTCCGGTAAGGTTGAAGAGCTGTGCGGCCTGGTGCATCGCATGGATGCCGATGTCGTTATTTTTGACGACGACCTGACGCCCTCGCAGCAATCCTATTTGGAGAAAGCCGTGGGCGAGCCGGTAAAGATTATCGATCGTACAGCACTGATCTTGGATATCTTTGGCCTGCATGCTCAGACGCGTGAGGGACGCCTACAGGTACAGCTGGCGCAGCTTCAATATCTGTTGCCTCGTCTGCGTGGCATGTGGAGCCATCTTGCCAAGGAGCAGACGCGCGGCGGCATCGGTTCGCGCTTTGGCCAGGGTGAAAGCCAGCTCGAGGTTGACCGTCGCTTGATTCGCAATAAGATTGCCGCGCTTCGTCGTGAGCTCAAGCAGGTTGAACAGCGTCGCGATATCCAGTCCAAGAGCCGCATTGAGTCACCGGCGTTTCGCGTCGCGTTAGCCGGTTATACCAATGCCGGTAAATCGACGTTGCTCAATCGCCTGACCGGCTCTACGGTACTTTCGCAGGACAAGCTGTTTGCTACGCTCGACCCGACGACGCGTTCGTATCGCCTGCCCGGCGGTCGCGGCATGACGATTACCGATACCGTTGGCTTTATTCAAAAGCTACCGCATGGTCTCGTTGATGCCTTTAAGTCCACGCTGTCTGAGGTTCTTGGTGCCGATCTGATCCTTAAAGTTGTGGATGCCTCTGACGAGGACTACGAGCGCCAGCTCGAGGCAGTCGATCGCGTTCTTGACGAGATCGGTGCCGGCGAGCGTTTGACGCTTACGGTGTTCAATAAAATCGATCTTCTCGATAGCGTTGATCGACTGAGCTTCCGTCGTCGCTATCCCGAGGCCGTGCTGTTCTCGGCCCAGACGGGCGAGGGACTCGACGATCTCGTCGACCGTATTGCTCGTGAGGCGGCTGCTACCGATGTGTTGCTCTCTGCTGATATCCCGTATCGCGAGGGCGCCCTCATCACGCTGGTGCATGAGCAGGGAACCCTTTTGCACGAGGAATATCTTGAAGACGGCGTTCGTATTGTGGCGAAGCTTCCGGCCCGTATCGCGCCGCGGCTCAAGCGTTATCGCACCGAGTAGACGAGCTCCAAAATGCCCAGAATGATGGGCTGATGCAGCAGATAAAAGGGGAGTGCATGACGTCCAAGGCTGGCGAGCGCCGGCAGGGGGTTGGCGTAGGCCCAGATTGGGGCGGTCTTATCGATTCCCTGCGCTATATGTGCGGCGAAGTATCCTGCAAGATACATAAAGATAAACGGGATGATGGGGTAGTAATCACCTGAGACAAACCCAGGGCTTGGAAATCCCAGCCACGCCAGGTAGGGGACAGGGTAGATCGTTTTGGGGATGCTCCAGGTGAGGGCAAACAACACAAGGCATAGGGACATGCCCCATCTCGCCGATATCTTCTTAAGGACGGGATCGGTCAACGCCACGATGCCGGTACATGCGGCCATGCAGTAGATGATGCCAAAATTAACCGAATCGTCGACTGAGACAAGTGTTGTTGCCAACCAGACGACGAGTGCTGCTAAGGCGTATTTGGCGGCACGTTTGATATTGTTGCGCGAAAGGGTGCACATCCAACCCGCGATAAACAGGAATACCCAGCTGATGCTGGCACGCCAGATGTCTTGAAAGACGGTCTGTGTAAACCAGGGCATATCCCAACCGTACAGGTAGGCAAGATCGTAGCAAGCGTGAAAACCTGCCATTGAAATCATCGTAAACCCGCGGACGGTATCAAAGATGGTGATGCGTTTTTGCATTACGAGAACCGGCGCATCAAGCCGACGACTTTGCCCAAGATAACGGGATTCGTTGCATAGATAGGCTCCATGGTGTCATTCTCGGGCTGCAGGCGTACGCGTCCCTGCTCCTTGTAGAACGTCTTGACGGTCGCTGAACCATCAATCATGGCCACGACAATTTCGCCGTTCATGGCACTCTTTTGTTCACGGACGATGATGTAATCGCCATTGAAGATGCCGACATTGATCATTGAGCTCCCATGTACCTCAAGGATAAAGGAACCCTGATCAGTGGCGATTTCGGTCGGGATAGTAAAAGTGTCTTCGATATTCTGCTCGGCTAGAATGGGAATCCCAGCCGCGACGCGACCAACGAGCGGTAGCGAGACCGTTCCGCGAGGTGCGGTGGGCTCGTCAGATTTAGAAATTGAGACCGAGGAACCGTCCTCGTTAAAGAGTTCCAGGGCGCGCGGTTTGGTGGCATCGCGCTTGAGTAGCCCGCGCGCCTCCAGGGCAGAGAGATGGGCGTGCACGGTGCTGGGGGAGGAAAGACCCACGGCAGAAGCCATCTCGCGCACGCTGGGCGGATAACCCTTCTCCTGCTGATATTCCTTGATGAAGTCGTAAATTTGCTGCTGACGCTTGGTAATTTTGCGAGCCATCAGGGCATCCTCTCTACCCATGTCAAACAAATGTTCGAATTTTGCTTGACAGGAACAACTGTTCGAAGATAATAATAACCGAACATTCGTTCTCGCGCTAGACATTTTTGTCCGCGCGGCTTGATAAAACTGTTCTCAGCAAAACACGCGAGAGGAGAACATGATGAACGCAACGAATATGGTCCAGGGAAGCCTCGCCCTTAAGCTCGAGACGCCTGCAGAACCCACTTTTACGGTTGTTCAGGGTGGCCGCTCCGGCTTTCAGCCTTTGACCGTAAAGCCTGCTCGCAATCAGAAGGCTGTAGTCGCGCCGGGCCGCGTTGCCCTCAAGGTTCCGACGATTGTCGCCGTTGCCGTTGCGCTTACGCTCTTCTTTGTCCTCGCTACGTCGGTCTTTAGCGCTCGTCACGCCGCGTATGCCGAGTCCGTTTCCAACGTTACCTACGAGACCATTCGCGTTCAACCTGGTGATTCTCTTTGGTCGCTTGCCGAGGAATATCCAATCGAAGGCCTTTCCACGCAAGAGACTTCCGACATGATCCGTAACGTCAATCATCTGGAGCATGGTTCGCTCGCCGCCGGTGCGCATCTTAAGGTTCCTGCTCGTTCGTAATCATTATCGCGCTGCGCATGGTACCCTTGTTATCGTTTAAGAGGAGGTACCATGCGCTGTCCCAAATGCGGCAAGGCACATACCCGCGTCGTTGATTCCCGTATGCAGGAGTCAAATAACACCATTAAGCGCCGTCGTGAATGTTGCTCGTGTAACTATCGCTTTACAACGTTCGAGCGATGCGAAGACCCAATTGAGGTCATTAAGTCGGACGGAACCAAGCAGCGGTTCGATCGCAATAAGCTGCTCGTCGGCTTGATGCGTGCTACCATCAAGCGCGATATCGACACTAAGAAGCTCAATGAGATTATCGACGACATCGAGGTCGAGCTGCGCTCTCGCACGTTGACGGCCGTCACGTCGCATGAGTTGGGTGACATGGTGCTCAAGCGCTTGGCCAAGATCGACAAGGTGGCGTACATCCGCTTTGCCTCGGTCTACCGCGATTTCAAAGACGTCGATGAGTTTCTGCAAGAGCTCGACAAGCTAAGGTGATTCCATGTCCAACATTACCGTCAACATAAAGCGTCTCGACCCCACCGTCGAGCTTCCCAAATACGCCCATCCCACCGATGCCGGCTTGGATCTGCGCTCCAACGAGGACTGCGTCCTGAAGCCCTTCGAACGTCGTCTGGTCTCTACCGGGCTGGCCATCGCCCTGCCCGATGGCTACGCCGGCTTCGTCCAGCCCCGCAGCGGCTTGGCCATCAAGCAGGGCCTGTCTATAGTCAATACGCCGGGCCTTATCGACGCCCACTACCGAGGAGAACTCAAGGTTATCCTCATCAACCTTGATCCCTCCAACAACATCCAAATCAACAAAGGCGACCGCATAGCCCAACTTGTCATCCAAGAAGTCCCCACGGTCAACCTCGTAGAAGTAGAAGAACTAGACGAAACCGACCGAGGCAACGGAGGCTTCGGCTCCAGCGGCGTCGCCTAGGGCGCTCGTATCCCTCCCGCCCGTGGCTTACCTATATCATTCCATGCTCAAACATTCTCGCGTCGCTTCGCTCGCTGCGAAACTGCGCGTGGAACGATATAGGTAAGCCCCGGGCGGGCGGTTACTCGCTTGAAACAATATTTACTTTTCTAGTAAGCCGATGCGACAAAGGGGCTGTCCCTTTGTCGCATCGGCTTACTGTATTTATA
>RPYR01000229.1 GCA_008671285.1 Collinsella aerofaciens
CAGCCATGGTGACCTCCATAATGCGACGCTGCTCGGCCGCGTAAAACTCAGTACGACCGTGCTTATACCCAACGGCCCGCAATGCAACCACTCGCGGGCGGCTCTTTTATATAATGGTGGGCACGCAAACGATTGGAGAGCGCATGTCCACGTCACAAAGCCAGAAAAAAGAAGCCATCGCCCAGGCGGCCGAGCAGGAGCTCGCATCGCTTGCGGTCCGTGGCGTGCGTATCGCGGGCAACGCGTGCTCGCCGATCGTGCTGGTCAAAGGCGATTTGGACGAGGCCGAGCGTTCGGGTGGCGAGCTTGCCGCCGGCCCGGATGGCGCGGCGTTGCGCAAGGCGCTTGGGGCCATCGGCTACGCGCCCGAGGATTTTTGCGTGCTGTCAAGCGTCGCCGGCGTGGGTGACGGAGCGGTCACGGTGGGCGAGACTCTGCCGTGCGAGCTGTTCCGCGAGGCGCTCGAGGCCTTGGACCCCGAGGCGGTCCTGCTGCTGGACGATCGCGCGGCCGATACCATGCGCGAGACCTACGCCGATATGCTCGTGGCGATCGATGACTTCGACACCGCTATGCTCAAGCCCGGCCTGGTCGCTCATGTGCAGGGCCGCCGCGTGCTCGCGCTCGACGGTTTTGAGGCGGCGCTCACCGACAAGGCCGCCAAGCAGCGCATGTGGGCATACATCAAGCAGCTGACCCCGGCGGCCGCTCCGCTGTAGCGGATTGGCGCCGGCGAGCGATTGTCTGGCGGGCAAGGCACGCCTCGAGATCGGCACCGCACTTCTACATCACAGCGCGCAGCTCAAACCGATCGCCGTTAATGCGGAACTGACAGTTGCCGTTCATGCGCTCCACGGCAAGTTTGATGCTCCTGGTGCCAAAGCCGTGGCCCGCATGCCGGGTCACGGGCATGCCGTCGACCATGCGCGGCGCGCGGTCAAACGTGTTGGAAACTAACAGCAGCAGCTGGCCGTCCTCTAATCGCAGGTCAAAGTCGACGAATCGCTTTCCTTGGGGTGCGGCGCTTGCGGCGGTGATAGCGTTTTCCAAGGCATTTGAGAGCACGCTAAACAGGTCGGCGTCACCTACGTGGATGGTTTCGGGTACGGCGGCGCGCAGGTTGGCGGTAATGCCGTTTCTGTTGATTTCCGAGTTAAATGACGAAAGCGCAATGTTTACCGTCTCGTTGGCGCAGAAGCGGCGTACGGCGGTGCGGTCGCCGGCTTCGCAGAGTTCGTCGATGCGATCGAGCGCCTCGTCGGTGTGGCCTTCCTCAATTAAAGCGGCCAGGCCGCGTAGGAAGTGGCGCATGTCGTGGCGAAGAATCGACAGCTCGCGCCCAGATTGACGCCAAGCCTCGAGCTCTTTGATGGCGACGCTGTCGCGGGTTTCGAGCATCCAGCGCTCTCGCTCGGCGGTTTCCTTTTCTTCGTATTCGCGCAGGTAAACGGCGAGAAACATAAGATAGAAGGCACAGAGCGCAAATGCCAAAAACTCAACCGTTACCACCGAGCCCGAGTGGAACAGCGTGGTGTAGACGTTGGTGGCATAGTCAAAGATGTAATAGACGAGCGGCAGGATTAAAAGGATGCCCAGCTCGGTGGTGCTTTTAATCGCCAAGCGCGGACCGATGTCGCCGGCCCAATGCAACAGGACGGCAAAGACGGCGAGTGTGGTCGCGATGCGCGCCAGATAGTACGCGATCTGAGAATCGGTTGCGGCAAATGCGGCGATGCCCATCCAATTGCTGAACTGGCAGCTCAGATAGGCACTCGTAATGCCGAGCACGGCAAGCAGCGGGCTCAGGCGGTAGCGCGCGCATAGGTAGATGGTAAGCGGCAGGTGCACGCCGAGCGGATAGACCTGACGGGCAAAAAGCTCTCCGCCGACGGCATTGGCGAGGCCAAATGCGCATCCAGTTACGGCACCGACCAGCACCAGTTCAAGCGCATGACGCCGGTTGATCTCGATACCGCACAGCGCCGCCGAGGCAAAGACGCCAAAGAGCAGCGTCGTGGCGTGGTGGATTGCCCAAAGGACCATTTCGACCGAGGAGACCATCAGTGTCTCCCACCCTCAAAGCGCACCGCAAAGTAGGCGTCTTGGAATCCCTGCTTGCAGCTGCGCGAAAGCGGGATGCACGCGCCCGAGCGCATGACGATGTCCGTGCGGCCAAAGTGATCGATATTGCGCAGGTTGACCTGGTAGCTGCGGTGGCATTTAAAGAAGACTGCGTTTTGCTCCAAGCGGTCCTCGACGCTGCGGAACGACTCGAGTGCCTCGATATCGCGTCCGTCGCGCAGGTGGAAGACCACGTGCTTGTTGCGCGCCTCGGCATATTCGATGTCGGACAGGCGCAGGGCGTGGTAGCCAAAGGACGTTTTGATTACGAGTTCGTCGGTTGCCGCCGGGCGCATGCTCGAAAGCTCGTCGAGTAACTGCGCCAGGCGTTCATAAGTTACGGGCTTGAGCAGATAGTCGAAGGCGCGGACCTCGTAGGACTCCAGTGCAAACTCGGGCGATGAGGTGAGAAATACCAGGCGCACGGCGGTATCGGCCTGGCGCAATTCGCGCGCGGTGTCCATGCCGTTGACGAGCGGCATGATCATGTCGAGCAGAATGATGTCGGCGCGCGATGCGGCATGGCGGGCCAGCAGGTCCTCGCCGCGCGTGACGAGCGCAACATCGACCGCCGTGCCCGTCTCGCTCGACCAACGGTCGATCATCCGGTGCAGTCTATCTAGAAAAGCGACGTCGTCGTCGCAGGCAATAATCTTGAGCATTCGGCCCCCTTAAGTAGTTCGATTTTGCCACATCGGGCACGCGCCGCTTGCGGGGGTGCGGACCGTTTGCGCCCCACGGCGTGCAGCTCGCGCCAAGCGGTGTTGCGGTGGCGAAAGATGCCTCCTGCGCCATCGAGAGCTCAGCTATCCTCAGCTTGCCAGTTCGAAAATGGACCTGCCACATGATTGAATCTTTATTTCAACTTTACACCTAGGTTTACAGCTGTCTTGTCAGCTGTAAACCTAGGTGTCATACTAAAGCCCCAAGATTCGCCAAAAGAGAGGGGCCTTGATGGCACAGAGCGCGAACATGGATGCGTCGGAGCTTGCACGCGATATCGCGGCCGGCCTAGCATCGGCAACGACGGCAACGGAGCGCGCGGCAC
>RPYR01000068.1 GCA_008671285.1 Collinsella aerofaciens
CAAGGAAGAGTAGGGGAGAGTTATGGCAGGCCTGTTCAACATCCTTAAGGTCACCGTCAGCGAGGACAAGATCTGCGCGCATGTGCTGGTGAACCCCGGCATGCCGCTCATGACCTCGGAGGATATCGAGGCCACGGCGCGCGTGTATTACCTGGTGCCGGCGATTGCCAAGCACCTGTGCCTGGGTGATTCCGGTCGCGAGTTCCAGGACTGCATGGGCCAGACCGAGCTTTGCCATCTGCTGGAGCACGTGACGGTCGAGCTCATGAACGAGACCGGTCTTGCCGGTAGCATCTCGTGCGGCCGCACGCGCGTAAGTGAGCACGACGAGCGCGTCTTTGAGGTTGAGCTTTCGTGCCCCGACGACGCGCTGGCCATCGGTGCGCTGTCTTCGGCCACCTTTATGATGGACTGGGCGTACCTGCACGCCGACCAGCCTGCCCCCGACGTGGAAGGCACGGTCGCGGGCCTGCGCAACCTGGTGCTGGGCATGCGCGCCGAGGCCGAGGGCAAGGATCCTCACGAGGCCGTCGCCGCTGCGAACGGCGAAGATGCTGCCGAGGACGAGGGCTCTGACGAGGGCGATGTGCCGGTTGACGCCGAGCCCGTTGCCGATGCGACCGCCGGGCCCGTTCCCACCGAGCCCCAGGGCGTCCCCAACTTTGACGACGAGCCCCAGGTGGCGATTGATACCGAGGGCGCGGTTGCCGAGAACCACGAGGCCTCCGCTGCCGTCTTTGGCGGTGCGGCGACGATTCCGGCAGGACCTGCGCATGAGGGCGGCCTGCCGCTCGTGGACGGCGCCGGCGAGGACCCGGGTGCCACGGTGACCATGCCGGCTATGCCTCAGGAGTAGGCCTACGCGTTTATCACCATCACGTACCTGCGCCTTTGCCGTACGCAGATGAGCGGAGCGGCAAGTGATGCGCTGCGGGTATAATGGACAGCATTCAAACGGTGGGCACCGACGTGCCCGCAGGAGAGGAATGATCATGGGTAAGACTTTCAGCTTTGTCTCCGGCGCACTTTTTGGTGCCGCTGCCGGCGCTATTGTCGGCGTTGCTCTGGCCCCGCGCTCGGGCGCCGAGACCCGCGCCATGGCTGCCGATATCGCCAACGACGCCTGGGACAATATGCGCGACACCTACGAGCACAGCGCCGAGGAGGCCCGTGCTGCGGTGAATGACTTTGGCCCGATGGTCGATGCCAAGACCGACGACCTGCGCGCTAAGGTTGACCTGGCCCGCGAGCGCATGGACCAGCTGCGCGAGCAGCTCAACGACGCCATTTCGGGCGGCAACGTGACGCCTGCCGCCGACGTCGTGGTCGAGAACGCCGTCGAGGCTGATACCGAGGCTGCGGAGCCCTCGACCGAGGCATAATGCGCGCCGGGGATTTTGTCGGCGCCAAGATTTATCGCAAGCCTACCGAGGACAAGCGCACCAAAAAGGACGGCACGCCGCGCAGCCCTAAAAAGCTCGGAAAGATTCACTTTCCGGTCTTTACCCCGGGCGGTACGCGCGTGGTCGGCTTTATGGTCCGTCAGTCCGATATCGCGGGCATGATCGAGCGCCCCGATCGATTCGTAGCGCTCGACGCCATTGGTGTCTACGAGGGCGCCATTGCGGTCGATGACGTCAAGGACACGTACGATGCCGCCGCCGCTAGGCGCCTCGACATCAACCTGGACGATTGCATCATCTGGGTCGGTATGGACGTGCGCACGGAATCGGGCGACGTCGTGGGCTATTGCTCGGACGTTGAGTTCAAGCCACGCTCGGGCATCGTGCAGGCATTCTATGTGACCGCTGGTGCTGCTTCGAGTGTTTTGGTCGGTGACACGCAGGTGCCGCCGACGATGCTGCGCGGCTACGAGAACGGCGCGATGGTCGTCTCGGACGAGGTCAAGTCGCTCGGGTATTCGGGCGGTGCGGCTGCCAAGGCCGCCGAGGCCAGCGTCGTGGTGGGCGACAAGGTCAAAAAGGGCGCCAAGGTGCTCGACGACAAGGGATCGGTTGCCGTGGACAAGGGCAGTCGCGCACTGGGCAAGCAGCTCGGCAAGACGCGCGGCATGTTCAAGGCCTTTAAGGACGAATACCAAAAGGCGAGCGGAGGCTCGTCAAAAGCTACAAAATAGCGACGTACCAAATGATGGGAGGCAAGCCGGAGACCTGTTGCTCCGGCTTGCTGTGTTTATGGGGGAGGGCATATGCGCCAAAACGGATCCAACTTAAACGGGCGTTCGGGTGCGCGTCCGACGGCGCGCCGCGACCTGGGGCAGCTGCCCAGCGGTCAGCGCAAGCGTCACCGTAAGCCCGGCGCGATGTACCTCAACCATAGCCGCGGCTTTAGCGACCGCAGTGCGCGCATCGGCAACAGCCGCACACCCCGTCGTTCATCTCGCCTGCCCTATGCGCTCATCGCCGTGGGTTGCGCGCTCGTGCTGTTTATCGCTGCCGTCGTGGGCTACGTCAACCGCAGCGTGGACGTGGAGCTCAACGGCCAGAAGACCGCAGTGCGCGTGGGCTCTACGCTGCAGAATCTCATCGACGAACAGGATTTGACTGGCACCTACGACGCAGGCGACCTGCTGGCCGTCGATGACAGCGTGCTCAAGCGCCATGGGGGCGAAAAGCTGTCGGTGAAGGTCGACGGCAAGCGCGTGAAGCAGGGCAAATGGGATAGCCGCGAACTTGAGGGCGGCGAGAAGGTGACGGTCAAGGATGGCCGTAACACCTACGAGAAGCACGAGGTTCAGGCTACGGTTATCGAGCCCAAGCTCAAGGTCGAGGGCACGGGCGCTATCGAGTATGTGCAGACGTGGGGTGCCCAGGGCCGCTCCGAGGTGTGGGTTGGTGAGCAATCGGGCAAGACGCAGGACCGCGGCGAGGTCGTGCCCGCCACCGATTGCGTTGTTGCGTGCGCCAGCGTGGCGCCCAAGGGCAACAAAAAGTACGTGGCGCTGACGTTTGACGAGGGTCCGAGCGGCGCCACCAAACAGATCTTGCAGGTGCTCAAGGAAAAGGGCGTCACCGCGACGTTCTTCCTTTCGGGCGATGCGGCCGAGGCCTCGCCTGCCACGGCCAAGGCGATTGTCGATGCCGGGTGCGAGATCGGATCCAACAGCTACAGCGACGATTCGCTCAAGGGTCAGGACCGTGAGGCGGTACGCGAACAGATCACGAAAAGCACCGATGCGATTAAGTCGGCGACCGGCGTGAAGACGATGCTGCTGCGTGCTCCCTACGCTGCCTTTGACGAGCAAAACTGGATCGATGCGATGGACCTGGTCTCCGCCGTGGTCTCGTGGAATATTGACTCGGGCGACTGGCTGCTCAACGGTGTCGACGAGCAGGTCTCGACGGTGCTCGATTCGGTGACGCCGGGCAATATCGTGCTGCTCACCGATAGAGACGAATGCGCCGAGCAGACGCTCGAGGCGCTGCCGCAGATTATCGACGGCCTCATTGCCGACGGCTACAAGATCGTGACGCTCAGCGACCTGGTCAAGACGGACACGGCATTGAGCAAAAAGCTCACCTCGCTGACGAAGGTCACCATGCCCAAGGACGCCGTGTTCCCCCAACTTGCCGAGGACGAAGATACCACAGAGTAGTCATTGGGTAGTCATTTAAGAACGTCCCCAATGACTATGTCACGGATGCGTCAGCGTTTGGTATGCCTGCAATGTGCAGCGCATAAATTCGATGCCGCAGGGCGATGCTGATGCTATAGTTACTGCGGTTAATGAGGGTCAAGAGAAAGGTTACAGGTGAAATCCAAACCTCGACCATACAGTCGATGACCCCATGCAGGTGCTTTTTGCGCATGCACGGGGTGTAAGCGTCGAGCGGCGTGCCGCCCGCGCATGCGTATACATATCCAGAAGCCCCCGGACGCCGCACGCGCGGCCGCGTCCGGAGGAATAATGATGGGGAGCACCATTGAATTATCTGAGTGAGATGCTCAAATTGCCGGTCTTGGACGTCGACGGCGAAAAGCTCGGCGTGGTCAACGATTTTGGCATTGCTACCGGCGAAGTTTTTCCGCACGTGACGTCGCTCGCGTTCCGCGGCCCCGGCAAGACGCCGTTTATGATCAGCTGGCGCAAATGGGTCGACCGTATCGACGAGACGGGCGTACACCTTAAGACGTCGGCCACCGAAATCCGTTTTTCGTACCTGCAGCCGACCGAACTCCTGCTTGCCCGCGACGTGCTCAACAAGCAGATTGTCGACACGCAGGGCATGAAGGTCGTGCGCGTAAACGACATCAAGTTTTCCATGTCGGGCGAAAACCAGCTGCGCCTGCTGGGCGCCGAGGTCGGTGCCCGCGGTCTGCTACGCGCCATCAGCCCCGCGCTCGAGCATATCGTCGAAGGCTTTATGAAGCACCTGGGCAAGCCGCTCAGTGAGGACATCATCGCTTGGTCCTACATGGACCTGCTCGACCGCTCGACCAAGAACATTCAACTCTCGGTGTCGCACAAGACGCTCGGCGAGCTGCACCCTGCCGACATCGCCGACATTATCGAGCAGCTCGACCCGCGCCTGCGTGCGCAGGTGTTTGCGCAGCTCGATACTGCCCAGGCCGCCGAGGCCATCTCGGAGTTCGACGACGACGAGCTTATGACCGAGATGCTCGAGGGCCTGTCCGATACGGACGCATCGTCGATGCTGGCCATGATGGACCCGGACGACGCCGCTGACCTGATCGACGAGCTCGATTACGAGAAGGCCGAGAAGCTTCTTCGCCTGATGGGCGTTCAGGAGGAGAAGGCGATTCGTAACCTGCTGGGCTATGAGGACAACACTGCCGGTCGCATCATGACCTCGGAGTTTGTCTCCCTGCCCGCCACGGCGACGGTCGGTGACGCCATCGAGGCGATCCGCAAGCTCGACGAGGACTTCGAGAGCGTCTACTACGTCTATACCGAGGACCCGAGCGGTATGCTCACCGGCGTGCTCTCGCTGCGCACGCTCATCGTGGCCGACCGCGACGCCACGCTGGGCCAGCTGGCCTATCGCGACCTGGTTGATGTGTCGCCCGACGCTGACCAGGAAGACGTAACGGACGAGATGACCACGTACGACCTGGTCG
>RPYR01000032.1 GCA_008671285.1 Collinsella aerofaciens
CCGCCTCCGGCGCCTCCTCGATACAGCCGACGCCGGCGCCCAGGCCAAAAATGCGCGTGCCCATGCGGGCGGGGTAGAACGGCTCAAGCGAATCGGGCTTCTCGCCCATGCTCACGAACTTGATGGGCTTGCCGGTCACCTGGCGCACGGAAAGCGCGCCGCCGCCACGGGCGTCGCCGTCGAGCTTGGAGATGATCACGCCGTCAAAGTCGGTGCGCTCAGCGAAGGTCGAGACGACGTTGACGATGTCCTGGCCGGTCATGGCATCGACGACCATCAGCACCTGATCGGGCTTGACGGCCTTCTTGATGTCCACGGCCTCCTGCATCATCTGCTCGTCGATCTGCAAACGACCGGCGGTATCGACGATGACCACGTCGTGCAGGTGGTCGACGGCCTCCTGGATGGCGCCCTTGGCGATGTCGACCGGGTGCTCGCCGTCACCGCGGAAGACCGGAACGCCAATCTCGCCGCCGAGCGTGGCCAGCTGGTCGGCAGCGGCGGGACGGTAGACGTCGCACGCGGCGAGCAGCGGGGAGCGGCCCTGCTTCTTGAGCAGGTAGGCCAGCTTTACGGCCGCCGTAGTCTTGCCGGAGCCCTGCAGGCCCACGAGCATGATGACATTGGGAATGCGGTTGCTAAAGACAAGCTTGCTCTCGGTGGAGCCGAGCATCTCGGTAAGCTCGTCGAGCACGATCTTGACGACGTTTTGCGCCGGCGACAGCGACTCCATGACCTCGGCGGTCATGCAGCGCTCCTTGGTCTTAGCGACAAACTCCTTGACGACCTTGAAGTTGACGTCGGCCTCGAGCAGCGCCATACGGATATCGCGCATGGCCGAGGTGATATCGGCCTCGGTCAGCTTGCCCTTGCCGCGCAGGCGGTCAAATGTGTCGTTGAGGCGATCGCTCAGAGAATCAAACACTAGTCACTCCTTAATTGGACTCGCCCACCAGGGCGCGGCAGAAATCTTTGGCATTGAACTCCTGCAGGTCATCGACCTGCTCGCCCACGCCCACGCGCAGGATCGGGAGCTTGAGCTTCTCGGCCACGGCCATGGCGATACCGCCCTTTGCCGTGCCGTCGAGCTTTGTCATGATAATGCCGTCCAGGCCAAGCGCCTCGTTAAACTCGAGCGCCTGGTTGAGGCCGTTTTGGCCCGTTGCGGCATCGATCACGAGCACGACATAGCCGGGCATGGGGCCGGCGGCCATATTGGCGGCGCGCTTGCGGGTCACATTGACCACCTTGGCAAGCTCGCGCATGAGCTCGGGGCTCGTGTGCAGACGACCGGCGGGATCGATGAGCACCAGGTCGCTGCCGCGCTTGTCGGCCTCGTCGAGCACGTCGTAGCAAACACTTGCCGGGTCGGAGCCGCGGTCGCGCTTGATGACGGGGACGCCAGCGCGCTGACCCCACACATCGAGCTGCTCGATAGCGGCAGCGCGGAAGGTATCGGCCGAACCGATCACGACGTTCTTGCCGCGGGAGGCCATGGCGCTCGCGATCTTACCGACCGTCGTGGTCTTGCCGGCACCGTTAATGCCCACAAACAGCACGCAGCTCGGCGTATCGGAGAACGGATCGCGCTCGATGGGCACAAAGTGCTGCTCAAGCTGCTCGGCCAGGGCACGGCGAAGCTGTGGAGCGGTCTTGAGGTTCTTCTTGGCCGCGGCATCGCGCAGGTCATCGGAGACCTGAATGGCGATCTCGGCGCCCATGTCACCCATGACGAGGGTGTCCTCCAGGTCCTCCCAAAAATCCTCGTCGACCTCACCGCCAAAGTAGAAGACCTCGTTGAGGGCCTCGCGGCTTCGCTCAAGTCCGCGCGAGAGAGCATCGAAGAATCCCATTATGCATTCACGACCTTTCCTGTTTCGCGATCGAGTTTTTGCGAGACGACGCGACTGACGCCGTCGGCTTGCATCGAGACGCCATAGAGGACGTCAGCGTCCTCCATAGTACGGCGCTGATGCGAGATAACCAAGAGCTGCGTATCGGAACGCAACACATCGAGCGCGCCGATGAGCTTGGACAGGTTGGCGTCATCGAGCGCCGCCTCGACCTCGTCCAGCACATAGAACGGCACCGTGCGCGTGCGATACACGGCAAAGAGCAAGGCGAGCGCCGTCAGACTCTTCTCGCCGCCCGACATGAGCATCATCTTGGTGATGCGCTTGCCGCGCGGCTGCGCCACGACCTCGATACCCGTCTCGGCAGGATGCTCGGGATCGGTCATCTCCAGATGAGCCTGGCCGCCCGGGAAGAGCATAGCGAAGATCTCGCGGAAGTTCGCGTCGACCTTCTCAAACGTCACCAGGAACGCCTTGCGCATCTTGCGATCAATGGCCACCGTGATCTTGGTGAGCGCCTTGCGCGCGCTCTCCAGATCGGCCAGCTGCTCCTCGATGTAGTCGGCGCGGCGCTTGAGCTGCTCGTACTCCTCCATGGCAACTTGGTTAACGGGACCAAGGTTGTTGATCTGGCGCACAAGCTGGTTGAGTTCGCGCTCGGCGGCATCGCGGTCGGTAGGAGCAGGAAGCATGAGCGCTTCCTCGAGCACCGTCGTGCCATCGGCGGTAATGGCCTTGATGGCAGCCTCGACCTGCACCTCGAGCTTGCCACGCGCGACCTTGAACTCGTTTTGCGTGGCGGAGGCGGTATCGACTCGCTCCTTAGCGCGGGCAACCTCTGCCTTGGCATCCTCGATGGTCTTCTTGAGCGAAGCGGAGTCCGCCTCCTCCAGAGAGGCCTGGTCACGCAGGCGCGCTGCCCAATCCGACGCGTGTTCCAACAGGGCAGAATAGCGTTCGTGCATGGGATCGACGCGCAGGCGCAGCAGCTCGAGCGAGCGCGAGGCCTGGCGTGTTCCGCGGATACGACGGTCGATGCCCTCAAGACGATGCTCAAGGTCGGGCACGCGGCCCTTCAGCGAACGCAGGCGTTCGCTCGTCTGGGCTAGGCGAACCTTGGCGTCGGCGAGCTTGCCGGCAGCCTCGGAATCGTCACGGCGAACGCGGTCGAGTTCGTCGTTGGCCTCGGAAATCTGCAAGCCCAGATCGCTTGCCTGCGCGCGGGCCTCGTCACGCGAACGGGTGAGCTCGTCAACGCGCGGGCGCGCAGCGCGAACGGCTTCGGAGGCCTGCTCGCGGCGCTTGGAGATGCGCACGCGCTCGACCTCGGCATTGTTGGCGCTTTGCTCCAAGCGGCCGATCTCGGAAAGCAGCGAGCGGCGCTCGCCCTCAAGACGGGCGATCTCACCGGCGGCATCGCCCTCGGCGGCACGGGCCTCCTCGACGGCAGCGTTGGCCTCAACGACCTGATCCGACACATGCTCAAACACAGCGGCCAAATCGGGCTCAAGCCCCTCCAGCTCGCGAATGCGACGCTTACGCTCCAGAGCACCCGACGCCTCGCCGGCATCGAGGCCCACACGCACCAGGCCGCCGCAGGCGACGCGGGCGCCATCGGGGGTCACGTAAGTCACGCCGTCAACGACCGGCGCCGAAAGCGCGGCAGAAAGATCGTCCACTACGTAATAGCCGCCGAGCAGCGCCTCGACGACGGGTCCGTAGCCTGCACGCACGGAAAGGCGATCGACCAGACGCGAACCGGCAGCGGCCTCGGCGGCAGCAGAGCCGCTCACGCCGCGCGCCACCAGCAGCGCCTCACCCGAGGCCTTCTTTTGGTCCAGAGCCGCACGACCGGCACGCTCAAGCGCGGCGGCGTCATCAAACAACAAGGCATCGATATCGCCGGCAAGTAGCTGCTCCACCAGGCCCTCAAGCTCGCGCGGGGCCTCGAGCACGTCGCCCAGACGACCCGAGACATCGTCGCCCAACGCCCCCACCAGACGGCTCACGAGCGGCGAGCTGTCGGCCATGCGGGCATCAAGCTTCTTTTGGCTGGCAAGCTCCGAGCGCACCTCGGACAACTTGTTGCGCGCCTCGCTCTCGCGGGCACGCAGGTCCTTCAGGGCCGCGCGTGCCGTCTCGGTGGCCTCACGCGCATCGACCTGAGCCTGGCGCGCTTCCTCAAGAGCACCCTCAAG
>RPYR01000050.1 GCA_008671285.1 Collinsella aerofaciens
CATCGCGCTTCGCGCTGCGGAGCCTCTTTGCGTCCTGCGGAATATTCCGGAGAGAAGTCCCCGTCCCGCCCCCGGATTCCCTGCGTTTACGGCCTTGAGGTCGGCGGGCGTAGAAGGACGTGGTCGATAGGAGTACGTGTCCCTTCGCTGTTTCGCGCTTTGCGCGAAAGGCGCGCTACTTTGGGATGGGTGGGGAACGTGGTTGCTTTGGCAACTGATCCCCGCCACAAATTACCCTTGGCATACTTGCGCGAGAACCTGCTCGTGCTACACTTGCAATTGCTGTTTCAGGGCGGGGTGGAATTCCCCACTGGCGGTAAATCGGGCGGTGTCAAAGGGACGCCGTGGCGCAGGCGAGGTGTCTGCGACCGAGCCGATGAGTCCGCGACCCGTGCGTGTGTTGGTTCGCATGCCGGCTGAACTGGTGAGATCCCAGTACCAACGGTTAGAGTCCGGATGAAAGAGGCAGGTGATCTTATGTCTGAACAGTCGCAGCATATCCATTTTGAGAACACGAATAGGTGGAGCACCAAACAGCTCGTTACCATGGCGTTGATGTGTGCCTTGGGAGCCCTGTTTATGTACGTGCAGCTGCCCATCCTTCCTTCGGCGCCGTTTTTGACGTATGACCCGTCGCTGGTGCCGGCGATGGTGTGCGGGTTTGCGTACGGTCCTGGTGCCGGCACCGCTGTTGCCGCTATGACTATCGTTATCCATGCGCTCACCACGGGTGACTGGGTCGGCGCGCTTATGAATCTGGTTGCCACGCTGGGCTACATTCTGCCTGCGGCTATCGTCTATCAGAAGATGCACACCTATAAGGGTGCCGTGATTGGCCTGGTGCTCGGCGTCATTGCCGCTACGGCGCTGTCTATGGTCGCAAACCTTACCATTGGCGTTTGGTTCTGGTATGGCTCGGTCGATGCGATCGCCCCGCTCATGATTCCTGCCGTACTGCCGTTCAACCTTATCAAGACCGTGCTTAACTCGGTGTTGACGCTGGCGGTGTATAAAGCAGTCTCCAACCTCATCACGCCTAAAAAGGACCAGGTCAAAGGCCGCGCATGATTGAGTGTCGGGGCGTTTCCTTTAGCTATGACGGTGCCGCCCAGGCGCTTGACGGCATCGATATGAGCATTAAGGACGGCGAGTTTTTCTGCATCCTCGGTGGCAATGGGTCGGGTAAGTCGACGTTTGCCAAGCATCTGAATGCGCTGCTGCAGCCCGATGCGGGCACGGTACGCATCAACGGCATGGATGCGTCCGACCCCGAGCTGGTCTACGACATTCGTTCGACCGCGGGCATGGTATTCCAGAATCCCGATGATCAGCTGGTGGCAACGCTTGTCGAAGATGACGTTGCGTTTGGTCCCGAAAACCTAGGCGTGCCATCGGCGCAAATTGCGCAGCGCGTGCGCGAGGCGCTGAAGGGCGTGGGCCTGGTGGGCTTTGAGCGCCACGAGACCCATGCGCTTTCGGGCGGCCAAAAGCAGCGCGTGGCGCTCGCCGGCGTACTCGCCATGGAGCCGCGCATGCTCATCTTGGACGAGGCCTCCTCGATGCTCGATCCGCGCGGACGCAAGGGCCTTATGAAGGCCTGTCATGCGCTCCATGATCGCGGCATGACCATCGTGATGATTACGCACTTTATGGAAGAAGCCGCCGAGGCAGATCGCATCGCGGTGTTTCAGGCGGGACGAGTTGCCATGTTGGGCACGCCCGAGGAGATTCTGACGCGGGCAGATGAGCTCGCGGAGCTCAACCTAGATATGCCGGAGTCGTGCCGCTTGGGCATGGCGCTTCGTGCGAAGGGCGTGCCCGTTCACGCGCAGGTGCGCGAGGTGGATATGGTCGCCGAGGTTGCGCAGACTTATGCCGAGCGAAGTGGGGCAGGCACCGTGGGGCAGTCTTCCACACCCCAATCGGAAATCGTTGGCGGTACGGTTTCGGCAGACAACGAAGATAACGTACCAGAGCCCGTCATCGAACTATCCCATGTTTCGTATAGCTATTCGCTGAGCGCCCGCGAGCGTCGCCGTTGGCACAAGCGCTCGGCCGCCGAGGGTTCATCGAACAAACAGGCTCTCTGGGGAAACGACCCCAGCAGCCCGTGGGCACTGCGTGATGTATCGCTGACGGTGCGTCGCGGCGAGTTCCTGGGTTTGGCAGGTCATACCGGTTCGGGTAAGTCGACGCTGGTCCAGCATCTCAACGGTTTGATTCGTCCCCAGGAGGGAAGCGTTTGCGCGCTGGGGCTCGACCTATCAAACAAGAAAGACGCCGCCGCTGTTAAGGCCAAGGTCGGCGTGGTGTTTCAGTATCCCGAGCGCCAGCTATTTGCCGAAACCGTGGCGCAGGACGTGGCGTTTGGTCCGCATAACCTTGGCTTGCCGCAAGATGAAGTCGACCGTCGTGTCGAGTCATCGCTCTCACGTGTGGGTCTCGACCTTTCCGCGGTCGGCGACAAGAGTCCCTTTGAGCTTTCGGGCGGTCAGCAGCGGCGTGTGGCATTCGCCGGCGTGCTCGCCATGGAGCCCGAAGTCCTGGTACTCGATGAGCCCATGGCGGGGCTCGATCCGGCTGCGCGCAGGGATTTCCTTGAGCTTATCGATCGACTTCACCGCGATGGCCTGACCGTTGTCATGGTTTCACATAGTATGGATGACCTGGCCAATTGCTGCGACCGTATTGTCGTGATGAACGAGGGCGCGGTGTTTGCCGAGGGCACGCCCGCTCAGGTTTTTGCGCATGCGGATGAGCTTAAATCAATCGGCTTGGGTGTTCCCGCTGCCCAGCGCATGGCGCTGGCGCTTGCGAAGGCAGGCGTGCCGCTGCGCTTTGACGGCCTCTATACGGTTGAATCGCTGGCAGACGAGTTGGTGGACCTGCTAATCGGTCGCTCGGGAGGTCCTTCTAACGTCGCGGACATTGCTAAATCCAAGACGGTCGCGCGAGAGGAGGGCTGCTAATGGAGGCGTTTTCGTTTGGCAGCTACTATCCCGGCGATAGTGCGATCCACCGCCTGGACCCGCGAACTAAGTTGCTCTTGGGCTTTGTGTTTCTGATCACGACGCTCACAGTCAGCAGCTTCCGCGGACTGGCCCCGGTCGCAATCTTCGTTGTCCTGATCTATGCCGTGTCCCGGGTGCCGTTGCGCCGGGTCCTATCATCGATGGCACCATTGCTGGCGATTGTCGTGGTGGTCGCAGTGCTCAACCTGTTTTCCGACCAGAGCGGGCGCATTCTGTGGCAGCTTGGCTTTTTGCAGATAAGCGAGGGCTCGCTGCATTCCGCCGCCTTTATGGCGTGCCGCCTGAGCTTGATGATGGCCGGCATGAGCGCCATTACGCTCACCACACCGACGCTCGACCTCACCGCGGGCTTTGAGCGTCTGCTCGCACCGTTTGCGCGCGTGGGGCTCCCTGCGCATGAGCTCGGCATGATCATGGGTATCGCGCTGCGCTTTATGCCGCAGTTTGCCACCGAGATGAAGCAGACGGCAGATGCGCAGGCAAGCCGCGGTGCGCGCGTGACGGGCGGTCCGCTCGGCGGCGTGCGTATGCTCGGCAGTGTGGCGATTCCGCTGTTCACGGGCGTGTTCCGTCATGCCGAGACGTTGTCTGCCGCCATGGATGCCCGTTGCTATCATGGTGAGCAGGGTCGCACGCGTCTGCATGCGCTTGCATTTGGCCGCGGCGATGCGTTGGCGGCGGTGGTGACGGCGCTGCTGCTCGCGTGTGTCATCGTCATCAACCTTCAACTTGTTTAGGCGCGATTCGAGCGCAAGAAAGGGGTCCCTATGACCGACAACGACCGCACGGCTCAGCTTGAGCTCGCCTGTTCGTATCTCAGGCGCATTCCGGCGTGGTATCTGGCCACGACCGATGCAAGCGACGGGCATCAGCCTCGCGTGAGGCCGTTTTCGTTTGCCATGGTCGATGACGGCAAGCTGTGGTTTTGCACGTCGCGCGACAAGGATGTGTGGGCGGAGCTGAGTGCGAATCCCAAGTTTGAGGTATCGGGCTGGAAGCCGGGGGAATGTTGGATCGTATTGACCGGCGAAGCCGCACTTGAGGACGACGCAGTTGCGAGTGACAAGGTGCGTCAAGCGGGTTTTAAGCACATGGTGGGCATCGGCGAGCAACACGATAGTGCCAACGACGGCCGCCTTGCGTTCTTCTCGGTCCGCAACATCGCCGCGCGGTTCTGCGATATCGACGGCAGCGAGGAGCGCCTGGGGCTCTAGCGCGTCTCAAATTAACTACCCGTTCCGAATTAGCTAGCGCCAGGAGGACACATGGACGGATTGAATACGGTGTTGGAGTATCTGACGTCGGTGCCGGCATGGTATTTGGCGACGAGCGTTGACGGACAGCCTCATGTGCGTCCGTTTTCGTTTGCGCAGATCCAGGATGGCAAGCTGTGGTTTGTGACGGCGCGCACCAAAGACGTCTGGCAAGAGCTGCTGCAAAATCAGCGCTTTGAGGCCACGAGTTGGTGGCCGGGCCATGGCTGGCTCATCTTGCGCGGGCGTGCCGGCTTGGATGACCGGGCTTCGAGCGAAATGCGCGAAGCCGGGTGGAAGCATCTAGAGCGCCTGGGCGAGCACTATGAGGGGCCTAACGACCCCACGCTCGTCTTCTTTAGCGTCGAGGATCCCGAGGCTTTTATCTGCAATCACGACGAATGGGTGCCGGTCGAGCTCTAGCCAGCTGGCTCATCCTAACAACTTGGTTTTCGCATGGGCGGGCCCCGTATTGCCCGGCGCCGTTAGGAGCGCCGGTCAATACGGGGCCCGCTCCATTTGTCAATTCCTTCAAGCGAATGTGTCGGGAATGTTTCAATGCATGAATATGTAAACCATTTACGTGTTAATGCATCTTTTGGTGCTAAAGTTTCAACCCACTTCATAACGACCGCTGCGAAATGCGCATCGGTGCATAAATCGCAGACAAGGAGTCTGATATGTCTTTGAAGGTTGGAATCGTCGGCGCGGCTGGATATGCCGGAGCCGAGCTCATTCGCCTCGTGCTCGGTCATCCCGAGTTTGAACTTGTCGCCATTACGTCCAACGCCGATGCCGGCCAGCCGCTGTCCACGGTGTATCCGAGCTTTGCTGGCGTGAGCGATCTGGTTTTCACCACGCATGACGCCCCCGAGCTCAAGAGCTGCGATGCGGTTTTTCTTGCCGTGCCGCACACGGCTGCCATGGCACAGGTGCCCGCGCTGCTTGCATCGGGCGTCTCCTGCTTTGATCTTTCGGCCGACTACCGCCTGAACGACGCGGCTGTCTTTGAGGCATGGTATGCCGCCGAGCATACGAGCCCCGAGCTGCTCAAGACCCGTGCCTTTGGCCTGCCCGAGCTATTCTGCCGGGACTTGGAGACCGCCGCATCCGACCATGCCGACGGCAAACCCGTGCTGGTCGCCTGCGCCGGTTGCTATCCCACCGCAACGAGCCTTGCCGCCGCGCCCGCCGTGCGCGCTGGCTGGGTTGCCCAGAGCGGCCCCGTGATCGTTGATGCCATCAGCGGTGTGACGGGTGCCGGCAAGTCCTGCAACGCTCGTACGCATTTTTGCAGCGCTGACGAGAACTTGGAGGCCTACGGCGTGGGCAAGCATCGCCACACGCCCGAGATTGAGCAAATCCTTGGCCTGACCGATCGCGTCGTCTTCACCCCGCATCTGGCACCGCTCAAGCGCGGCCTGCTCTCCACGGTGACGCTGCCGCTCACGCCGCAGGCCATCGACTCCCTGGCTCTTGAGGATGTCGTCGACTATTACAAGCAGTTCTACGCTGGACGCACCTTTGTGCGTGTGCTCGATGCCGGCCAGCAGCCCAAGACGGCTTCGGTCGTCGGCACCAACGCCGCCCAGATTGGCCTTGCGTTCAACAAGCGCGCGGGCGTGCTGGTGGCGACGGGCGCCATCGACAATCTGTGCAAGGGCGCTGCGGGCCAAGCGGTCCAGTGCGCCAATATCGTCTTTGGCTTTGACGAGCGACGAGGCTTGCCCACAGTGGCGTGCCCGGTGTAGCACATTCGATTGTTAACGATTTGGTAGTCGGGCATCGAGTGGGGCGCCACTCTTAAGCTGGTCTCATGATCACGACTGGCATGGCGCACCAACCGATGTCCGTTTTTTGTTTGACATAAGGAGTCATAAAGACGATGAATACCGAGCTGTTTGATATCAAGATTCGCGCCGTCGAGGGTGGCGTTACGGCTGCGGCTGGTTTTAAAGCTGCGGGCATCCACGCTGGGTTCCGCAAGAACCCCGAGCGTTTGGATTACGCGCTCGTCGTGCCCGATAAACCCTGTCCCGGTGCCGGCGTGTTTACCACCAATCGCTTTTGCGCGGCGCCCGTGCAAGTGAGCCGTGCCAACCTGGGCGGTGCCGACAAGGGTTACGGTATCATCGCCGGCGTTTCGGTCAACTCTGGCAATGCCAACGCCGCCACGGGTGAGACCGGCCTTGCATGCGCGCGCGAGACGTGCAGCATCGCATCGCAGGTCATCGGCTGCGAGCCCCAGCAGATTCTGGTTGCCTCCACGGGCGTGATTGGCCAGATTCTGCCGATCGACACGTTTGAGACCGCCATTCCTGCTGCCTACGAGGCGCTCTCCGCCCACGGTGGCGCCGATGCCGCTCGCGCCATCATGACGACTGACACGCACTCCAAGGAGTACGCCGTGTCCTATGTCAGCGAGGCTGCGGGTCATGCGGGCAATGTCTATACGGTAGGCGGAATGTGCAAGGGCTCGGGCATGATCATGCCCAATATGGCCACCATGATCGCGGTTATTACTACCGATGCCCCCGTCGAGCCTGCGGCACTTCATGCCCTGCTGCTCTCGACCGTCAAGCAGACCTTTAACAAGGTAACGGTCGATTCCGACACCTCGACCAACGACACCTGCATCATGCTTGCCTCCGGCGCCGCTGCCGCAGATGCCGAGCCTATCGTCGAGGGCTCCGATGCCTTCGACGAGTTGGCATTTGCCGTGCACGAGGTGTGCGAGAGCCTGGCGCGCAATATCGCCGCCGATGGTGAGGGCGCATCCAAGCTTGTTACGGTCAACGTTACCGGCGCCGTGAACGACGAGGAGGCCGATATCGCCGCCCGTGCCGTTTCCAACTCGCCGCTCGTTAAGACCTGCATCGCCGGCCACGACTGCAACTGGGGCCGTGTTGCCATGGCGCTTGGCAAGTGCGGCGTGAAGTTTAATCAGGAAGACGTTTCCATCGACATGATGGGCATGCCTGTCTGTCGCGACGGTCTGACTGTTCCCTTTGATGAGGACGAGGCTCTACGACGTTTCGAGGCGCCCGAGATCGTGATCTCGGCCGACCTGGGCGCAGGCGACGCGGCAACGACCGTGTGGACCTGCGACCTCACGCATGAGTACATCTCCATCAACGGCGACTACCGTTCCTAGATTCCGGGCACGCTGCGCATCTTGCCGCGATTGCGGACAGCGGAGCACGGCGCGATAACGATACGAAAGACGAGGCAGATTATGAAATTCGCACGCGATTGTCGTTCGAGCGAATCCAACGAAGCAACCGCGCAGCTGCTGTTCGAAGCGCTGCCGTGGATTAAGAACCTGACCGGCAAGACGGTTGTTATCAAATATGGCGGAGCCGCCATGGTTGATGAGCAGCTGCGCCGCGACGTGATGAGCGACATCGTTTTGCTCAAGATCATCGGTATGCGCCCCGTCATCGTGCATGGCGGTGGCAAGGCTATCAACGAGGCGCTCAGCCACTACGACATCCCCGTCGAGTTTAAGAACGGCCAGCGCGTGACTACGCCTGCCACCATGGACATCGTGCGTGAGGTACTGGGCGGCAAGGTCAATCAGGAGCTGGTCGCGGCGCTCAACCACCACGGCAACCTGGCCGTGGGCGTGTCCGGCAGCGACGCCGGCACCCTTATCGCCGAGCCGCTCGACCCAGAGCTCGGCCGCGTGGGCAAGGTCACGCACGTCAACACCGACTATATCGAGCGCCTGCTCGATAGCGAGTACATCCCCGTCATCGCTACCGTCGCGGCGGGGGAGGACGGCGGTTTCTTCAACATCAACGCCGACACCGCCGCCGGTGCCGTTGCCGCGGCGCTCCACGCGCATAAGGCGATCTTTTTGACCGATGTCGATGGCCTGTACAAGGACTTTAGCGACAAGGACTCGCTTATCTCCAACCTAACGCTCGACGAGGTTAACGAAATGCTCTACGGCGGCGAGGTCGATAAGGGCATGATTCCCAAGCTGCGTGCGGCCGTCGATGCGCTTACCGGCGGCGTATTTCGTGCCCACATCATTAACGGTACTACGCCGCATTCGCTGCTCCTGGAGCTGCTGACCGATGCCGGCGTCGGCACCGTGATCCATTCCACCGAGACGGCTTACGAGTTCGATACGCATCCGCATCCGCTTTCGACGTTTGCTGCGCGTCTGACCGAGAACCTTGACGAGGTCGAGAAGCTTCAGACGGTCTAGCTGACCCTCAGCCGCCCCATTCCTGCACCCATAGCCCCGCGCCGTCTGGCGCCCAACGAAAGGCATCTCATGTCACTTGCAGCTCAGCAATCGCTTGAATCCCATTACGTTATGCATACCTTTGGCCGCTCTCCGGTCGAGTTTGTCGAGGGTCACGGCATGAAGCTCACCGGCGACGATGGCCGTGAGTACCTCGACTTTCTTGCCGGCATCGGCGTGTGCAGCCTAGGTCATGGCGACCCGGCTGTGCTCTCGGCGCTCGAGGCACAGACCAAAAAGCTCATGCATGTCTCCAATTACTTCTACATTGAGCAGCGCGGACAGGTCGCGGCGCTGCTGTCCAAGCTTGCTAACGACGACGTAGATGGTGCGCGCGTGCTTGCCGATGCCGTTGTCGCCGGCGATGAGATCACGGCAGCTGCTCTTGGTGCCCCGGCTGCGGATGAGCAGGTTTGGGAGACCTTCTTTGCCAACTCTGGCGCCGAGGCCAACGAGGGCTCGATGAAGCTCGCGCGCCTGTACGCCAAGCGTGCCGGTAATGGCGGCAACACCATCGTGTGCATGCGCGGCGGGTTCCACGGCCGTACGCTCGAGACCATTGCCGCCACCATGCAGGATTGGCTGCAGGACAGCTTCCGCCCGCTGCCGGGTGGCTTTGTGGCCTGCACGCCCAACGATGTGGACGAGCTGCGTGCGATCTTTAAGCAGCTGGGGAGCGAGATTTGTGCCGTGATGCTCGAGCCGATCCAGGGTGAGAGCGGCGTGCACCCCATGACCGAGGAGTTTATGGCGGCAGCGCGCGACCTGGCACACGAAGTGGGCGCCGTGCTTATCGCCGACGAGGTCCAGTGCGGCATCTTCCGCTCCGGCAAGCCATTTGCATTCCAAACCTATGGCGTGGAGCCCGACATCATGAGCCTTGCCAAGGGCATTGCCGACGGCGTGCCCATGGGTGCCGTCGTGGCAAAGAAGGAGATTGCCGACGTGTTTAAGCCGGGCGACCACGGCTCGACCTTTGGCGGTAGCTGCTTGGCCATCGCGGCGTGCGCCGCGACGCTCTCCGCGCTCGTGCGCGGCGATTATGCCGACCATGCTGCCAAGGTAGGCGCCTATATGGAGGCAAAGCTCGCTAAGCTGCCGCACGTGACCGAGGTGCGTGGCCGCGGCTTGATGCTCGGCTGTGATTTGGATGATGCTGCGGGCGATGCGCATGATATTGTTGCCCGCGCGCTGGCCGCCGGTGCCGTGATTAACGCTACGGGTGCCCATACGCTGCGTTTCCTGCCGCCGCTCGTCTGCGAGGAAGCCGACGTGGATAGTCTGATTGAGATCCTGTCGGGTGTCTTGGGCTAACGCGGTGCAATAACTCAATTTGGACCGGGTTCCGGACTGCTGACGTGCCCTATGCGGCATGATTCAGCGGTCTGGAGCCCGTTTTGCCTTAGATTTGCTAAGGCAAGGGGGACCTGCTGACCAAAAAACAGTAAATATGAGTACTGCTACCGATTTGGTAGCAGCAGTTTTGGACTAATAAGGCCAGATATCAAGTCGAAATGGCGATGAATACACGATTTTGATCTAACTGTTAGTCCTTATAATGGACATATGTTGCGTAACTTAAGCAAATACTGTCTTTTTATATGTTGCAAACAAAGTAGCAGTACTCATTTTTGCCATTTTTTGACCACGGCCTTTGTGACAGACGTGCTGGCGGGTTCGAATCCCCCCTGCGATGGGCCTGAAAAAAGAAAGGCCTCCATCGCTGGAGGCCTAACAATTCGGTGGGGGGCGATGAGGGATGTCGCGTGCGGCTGACGCCGCCCGCTTTCGCTTCGGGCCTACGGCCCTCGCGTGCTGCGCTGGAAAACGCTTGCGCGTTTCCTCAGCTCCGCACCCTGTCGGGTTCGAATCCCATGCGCTGGGCCCAAAAAAAGAAAGGCTTCCATTGCTGGGAGCCTATCAAATCAGTGGTGGGCGATGAGGGATTCGAACCCCCAGCCTTGTGCGTGTAAAGCACCTGCGCTAACCGTTGCGCCAATCGCCCGTGCGGAGAGAGTATAGCAAAACAATCGCCCCATTCACCTCATATCCATTAAAGGTAACCGGCGCGTGTCACAGCGGAGCTGATTCAGTTGAGATTGCCTGAACATTCCGCCCCTCTTTACGCCCTCGGGTATACTCAAAAGCTACTGATTCGATTTGATGCCCAGCAACAGCAGAGGGGATAGTATATGTGCGGTTTTGTC
>RPYR01000162.1 GCA_008671285.1 Collinsella aerofaciens
GCCATAGGTGAAGTCGTAGAGGCTGCGGTCGATGTCCGCGACCTCGGTGCGGTTCTTGGTCATTGCGTCGCCCCTTTACGCCTGCTGCTCGGCAGCGGCAGACTCGGCCTGGGCGCGCTGCTCGGCGGCCTCGCGCTCGAAGGTCTCAAAGCCGTTCTTGTCGATCCAGGGGATGAGCGAGGCGGCGTCCTCGCGCACGATGTGGCCCTTGACCATAACGTGGACGCGGTCGACATCCAGGTGCTCCAGGATGCGCGTGTTGTGTGTGATGATGAGCATGGAGCCGTCGCAGCTCTTGCGGTAGGCGTCCATGCCGTGTCTGACGGTGGACAGGGCGTCGCCGTCCAGGCCGGAGTCGGTTTCGTCCAGGCTGGCGAGTTTGGGCTGCAGAAGCATAAGCTGTAGCATCTCGACCTTCTTCTTCTCGCCGCCCGAGAAGCCCACGCCCAGCTCGCGGTTGAGGTAGGCGGTGTCCATGTTGAGCTCGGCCGCGAGCTCCTTAACGCGACGGCGGAACTCCTTGCCCTTCATCTCCAGGCCGGGGCGGCCGGCGATGCTGGCGCGCAAAAAGCTCGACAGCGGCACGCCCGGAATCTCGACCGGGGCCTGGAAGCTCAGGAACAGGCCGGCGCGCGAACGCTTGTCGGTGGTGAGCTCGGTGATGTCCTGGCCGTCAAAGACGATGCGGCCGTCGTTGACGGTATAGACGGGGTCGCCCATGACCAGGTGGCCGAGGGTGGACTTGCCGGCGCCATTGGGTCCCATCAGCACGTGGGTCTCGCCGGCGGCGACGTTGAGGTTGACGTTGTGGAGGATGGTCTTCTCGTCCACGGAGGCGGTCAGACCTTCGATGGAAAGCAGCGGATTTGCGCTCATGCTGTCCCTCTCTGTATATGGTGTACTCATAGGTGTACTAAACCCTAGGAATCTTCTCGGAATAAAGTTACTATGGGTTCGGCGTTAGTCAAGGGAAAACCCGACTAATCCACTCGACTTTTTAGATGTGGGACATAATAATCAGGTTTGTTTGCCCCGCGTGCATAGGATTTGGGACAAATTGGCCTGATTTTGTCCCAGGAACAACGGGAGGGTAGGTATGCTCATTTCTTCTAAGGGCCGCTATGCCCTCCGGCTGATGATCTATATCGCGGCGCTGGGCGACGCCGAGGGCAAGATTGCCTTGCGCGAGGTTGCCGACCGCGAGCATATCTCGCAAAAGTATCTGGAGCAGCTGGTTCGTCCGCTTATGAAGGCGGGCCTGCTTAAGAGCGTGCGCGGCAAGGGCGGCGGCTACATGATGGCCAAGGACCCGGCCGAGGTGCGCGCCGGCGACATCCTGCGCGCTGTCGAGGGCAGCACGGCGCCCGTGGCGTGCGACGGCATCGACAACAGCTGCACCCGCAGCGATTTGTGCTCGACCGTCAAGTTCTGGCGCGGCCTGGACGACGTGATCGAAAAGTACGTCGACGGCGTGACGTTGGCCGACCTGGCCGCCGTCCCCGAGATCAATTTTGACATTAAGCTGTAGGTTGAGCGCAATTCCTTAAGATTTCGCGGAGGGTTGTTGCCGTTTACCGAGGGGTTGTTGTGCAACAACGGGTGAGCTGCAATACTTAATTCTATCTTTGCAAACCGCACTTTAACTACACCAATGCAGGGAGGATCTTATGCAGCCCAAGCATTCTGCTATTGTCGCGGGCCTGACGCTGGCGCTTTCGTTTGGCGCCGTTACCGCACCCGCGCCCGCCGCCGCCGAGGAGCCCACGCCGGGCGTTGCCTCGGATGCCACCGATATCGACAAAGGTCTCTACACCCAGCAGTCCTTCTCGGGCGTGCTGAGGTCGGTCCAGGGCGTTTCGTTTGTCAACGTGACTCCCGAGATGAAGTACTTTACCAAGTACGAGAGCCATGGCAACTACAACCAGGGCTTTTCGTATGGCGACGGCTACAACGCGCTGGGTTATTACCAGTTCGACCGTCGTTGGTCGCTCATCCCGTTTATGAAGCAGGCCTACAACTACAACCCCGAAAAATACTGCATGCTCAAGGATGCGATTGATCGCGGCAGCGAGATTTCCAACACGAGCAATGCCATGTACGAGAACGGCCAGCTCACCGAGCTGGGCCATATCGCGCAGGATGCCTTCCAAGGTGCTTATAACACCGATCCTGTTGAGTTCTCAGCACTTCAAGATGCCTATGCGTACAACTCGTACTATGCGGTGACCGAGGCGTGGCTTAAGAGCGCTCTTGGCATTGACATCTCCGGCCGCGCCGATTGCGTCAAGGGTATGGTGTGGAGCATCACCAACATGTGCGGTACCGGTGGCTGCAGAGACTTCTTCCGCTGGGCGAATCTTTCCAACGATATGTCCGACCGCGAGTTTGCGACGGCGCTCTCCAATAGCGTGGTCAACAATGTCGCCACCAAGTTTTCAAGTCAGCCCCAGTATCATGAGGGCTGGAAGAACCGCTACCGCAACGAGCTGAAGGACTGCTTGGTTTATATCGCCGAGGACGAGGCCGCTGCCGCTGCGACGCCCGTGCAGCCCGAGCCTGCGCCGGCGCCCTCGCCGACACCTGATTCGAATGACGGCTCGAGTGACGATGCCAACGATGACAGGATGGATGCGCCCTCGACCGATGCTGACGGTAATGGCTCTGCTGGTGGCACTACCAACGACGGCTCTACCTCGAACGGCTCCGATTCGAACGGCTCTGCTGCGAGCGATTCGCCTTCAAGCTCTGCCGGCAATACGGACAGCGACGCTTCTGGGTCGACCGACGCTGGCACCTCTAACTCATCTACCGGCTCGAGCGATTCGTCCGTTGACACCGGCTCTAACAACGGCTCCGGCTCTGACACGACCCCTGATTCCGATGCTTCCAAGGACGACTCGAATAAGGCGCCGGACGCTCCCGTTGCTTCGCCGGACAAGAAGCCTTCTTTCTCCGAGCAGCTTGGTTCTACGCTGGGTTCTTCGCTGATGGCTGGCGTCAATAACGGCTCGGCCCAGAACAAGGACAACTCTGATCAGGTTTCCACGGAAAAGACCGAAGCCGCAAAGGGCGACTCCAAGGACAAGGCTTCCGAGAAGGCTGAATCCGATAAGGGTCCTAGCTCTGATGAGAAGGGCGACAAGTCCGGTCAGAAGAAGGACGAGAGCAAGACCGAGGGCGAAAAGAAACAGCCCGAAGACGACGACAAGAGCGGTGCTGACAACCAAGTCCAAGAGCAAAATGACTCCAAGACGGTGACCACTACAACCACGACGACTACAACGACCAAGTCATCTGGCGGTAACATGCCCAAGACGGGTGACCTTATCGTTATGGCGAGCTTTGCCAGTGCAAGCTTGGCCACGCTGGGTGCCACGTCTATTGTGAGTGGCAAGCATAAGCTCGATCAGCAAAAGAAGGCTGCTGGGCAGAACGACTCCGAGGAGTAGTCCCTTTCGGTTGCCCGACAACTAAAGATTCGCAATGGGGGCCGGTGCAGTTGCATCGGGCCCCATTTTGTTGCACAACGATTTGTTATGCCCCCTCAAGGCCTTTGTTCCTACCGTTGCCCGATGCTTTTGCACGGATCCAGCGTTGCACTTGAACTGCTCGCTACAATGGGCTTCGTGCTGCGTTTTAGGGAGAAGTTACGGTGTCTGAACAGGAGTATTGCAACAGTGACGATACTTTTGGCGTACGGCTTGTCAACCATGTCGATGATGCGGTTTTGCCGGTCGGTGTGCATGATTTTGCCGATGCCATTGGTCGTTGCACGCTGGTCGACAAGACCATGTTTATTGCTGATGTGTTGGACTGCGACGCGTCCGTTGTGGTGTGCTGTCGACCCGAGGGTTTTGGCAAGAGCATGAACCTGTCGATGCTCAGGGCTTTTCTGGAGCGTCCAGCGGTCGGTCGCGCTGGTCAGCTTTTGTTTGCCGATGCTCAGATTTGGGATGCGGACGGCGGGCGCTATCGGGATGAGTACGCTTGCTATCCGGTGATATCGCTGGACTTTTCTGGCGCTGCGAGGCGTGGCACCGATGTTGCCGACGTCGTGCGCGATGCTCTTTCGGACGAGTGCGCTCGCCTGCTGGTGCTTTTGGAGGCTCCGGATTTAGCTCGAGACAAGGTACGTCACATCGAACGCGTTGCGCGTGGCGCGGCGAGTGAGGATGAGGTTGACTCGGTGCTCGGTGTGCTCATTGAGCTGCTGGAGATGGCCTGCGATGGGCAGGTTGTATTGCTCGTTGATGGGTACGATGCGGCGTGGTCTCGCCGTGCGAGCGCGAGGGACGCTTCCGACGCCGATCCGGCAGAACTACTTGACCGTGTGCTGTTTGACGCCATTGCCACTGCGCGCGACTCGTTGCGGCTGACGTGTCTGATGGGGGAGTGTCCCGGCCCTGCCGAAGCGGCGCTTTCTTTGCATGGCTGCTCGTATTGTCTGGCGACGCCGCTGTCGGCGTGGTGTGACCGTTGTTTCGGCTTTTCGGATGCCGAGGTCCAGGCTCTGTTGAATCATGCTGGGTGCGGGGAATACCTGGATGATGCGCGTGAATGGCTCGAGGGATATCGGTTTGGTAGGGCCTATTGCTCGAGTCCAGCGCGTGTGATCGGTTTTCTGGACCGAGGCTGCACGGCGCCTGTGCGTGCCGATCTGTATGGATATGCCGATTGCCTGAGTAGGGTAGTTGCCGGGTGGAATCTCGACCGCCTTTCGGTCTTGTTTGATTTGCTCGAGGCCCATGGGTGCGCTGAGGCACCGCTTTGTTTGGGCACTGCAGAGCCAGATGTCTCGTCTGACGATGGCATGTGGACAGCGCTGTATCTGTCCGGTTTTTTCACGACGGATATGACTGAGGAGCCAGAGCATGGCGATCGCCTCCGTGCTTTGCGATTGCCCAATAACGAGCTTCGCCAGGCCTTGCGTCTAGTGATCATTGAGTGGTTTGAGTGCGCTGCAGAAGACAATCGAGACGTCGATGCGTTTCGAGATGGGCTGTGCCATGGGAACGAGGATACCGTGAGGCGGGCGCTAAGCCGCATCTTGGGAGATGCGGGAATCGGTGCGACCGACCCAGATACACCGCTGCCATATCACCTGCTCTTGCAGGGGCTCTGCTTTGGATTGCCGGGCTATGCCAATCCTGCCTCGAGGCGAAAGTGCAGCACGGATCGCTGGGACATCCAGGTTTTTCCTACGGGCGCCGTGTTCGACATAGCTGATACGATCGGTATGCTCGATGAACGTCCGCTGATAACGATCAACATGATGTATGACCCCGGTGTGGATGCGCTGGGCCTGGAATTGCTGGCCGTGCAGGCGCTGCTCGACATAGAGCGCGACGGCATCGACGAAATCCGTGTGCCGCGACCCGGCGTTGGCCGCATGCGCTGGGGGTTTGGGTTTGATGGACAGCATGTGGCTACGGTGTACCAGCGGCTTTAAGCGCTGAGGTGTTTCCGGCTTCCGTTACTCGGTGTCCTTCATGGGCGGCATGGGCTTCCAGTTGGGATCCTTGATGATCTTGCGGGCGTCCTTCATGCCGCGGCGCAGCGCCGGAATGCCGGTCTTAAAGCACTTATCGACCGCAGCCAGGCGAATGAATTCCTTGCAGAAGGTCGCGGCATTGCCCAGGCGGAACAGCATGGGGTGGTAGTCGCCGTAGATCTGCATGTAGCGTGCCAGATAACCGCGGTTGCGCATGATGTAGTAACGGTTGGTGTCGCTCGTGGAGTTGAGCTGGCGCTTGCCGGCGATATCCCAGTTAGAGACGGCGCGGGCGCGCTTGAGCACCACGTCGGCGACCACGGCGGCGGGGAAGTGTTGGCTGGCTACGTAGCCGTAGCAGGCATCGTCACCGTAGATAAAGAAGCGCGCGTCAGGCAGGCCGATCTTGTCGACCACGCGGCGCGAGAACATGCCGCCCTCAAAGCACAGCTGGTTCATGGCGCGGTAGCCCTCGGGGCCCAAGTCCCACTTGGCGACAGGGTTGGGAATGCCGAGCGAAAGGATGAGCTGGTACTGCCAAAAGAAGGCGCCGCCGTCGAAGTCCAGGCGCGAACCCTGGATGACATCGTAGCGGTCGGCCCACTTGGCAAGACGCTCGATGCCTTCGGGGATGACGAGCACGTCGTCGTCCATCACCCAGAACCACTGGGCGCCCAGGTCGTAGGCGCATTTGGTGCCGGCTGAGAAGCCGCCCGCACCGCCGCCGTTTTCGAGCTGCGGGGCATAGATGACACGGTCGGTGCCGCCCTGCGCGTCGGGCTGCTCGGTGTCGATGCCCCACAGGTTGGCCAGGCGCTCGTTGAATGCGGTGCACATGGCCTCGGTCTCGCGCGAATTCTCGTTATCGACAATCACGATGCGCCAGGGCGTTGCCGTGAGCTCGGTCATAGAGTCGAACAAGTTGGCCAGGAGTTCCTGGCGCTTGTACGTAACGACGACGATGGCGAGCTTATCGATGGGAGCGGGAAGGGTTGAAGGCATGGGGCAATATATCCTTTCACGCGCGGCGGGCGAGCGCTGCACGGAAGCTATCGAATACGTCCTTGGGACTGTCCTATTGTAAAGGCTCGGCGCACCTTGGCGGCAAGCTTTGAATAAAACGCAGGAACCTGCCACGGCTGTAGCGGCTTTAGGGTCTGACGGCAGCGTGCCTATTGCCGCTTGGGCTTGCGAGCGATAAGGCTTCTAGCTGCGTCGATGGTGAGAAGTGTCAGGGCAAAGACGATGCTAATGACGGTACCCGTGACGAAACATATAGCTGCCGGGCTGTTTTGGCTGATCAGTATGTTTGCGAGCAACGTATTGAAGACGGGACGCCACAAGCCACTGGTGAGCGACTGCATCACATAGAAACCGAGCGTGGCGGTCGATAAGGTGACGATGATACTTGCAGTCCGCGGATTGCCTGAGGTACTGTGTCGGGTTGCCGCAAAGAGTAAGGAGGCGGCAGCGAGGGCAAACGAAATCAGCGAGGTCGATTTGTAGGAGAGGGTTGCCGTCGCCGTGAGGTTGCCGGTGAAGGAGAGTGCTCCTTCCAGGATGATGGTGAGCACCAAAACCGTTACGAGCGAGCGCATGCCCAAGGTGCCCGCTCTGTCCGAATCCATGACATCGGTAACGTCGCGGAGCAGCCCGCCGATCAAAAACGCGACTACGTACGTGGCAGCGCTCATGAGCTTCTGGAGCCAAGAAAACTCGCCGGCGCTTGTCGCACTCATAGCGGCTAAATACCCGTTAACAACAAATGCGAGGATGCCAACGGCGATGACCGTCGTCTTGTAGGTTTTCTGGGGGAGTCGACTCTTGGCCAGTCCAAACCATGACGCCATGAAGACCGTGGCGGCATAGACCCAGATAAACTCAAGGCCTAGCGTGTACCAGTAGTGCGTATTGAGGGTAACATCGGGAATGGGTGAGACGACCGTGGACCACGCGAGCGCCACGAGGCAATAAAACGCAGTGGGCATAATGACCTTGCCAAGGCGCTGCGCCGTCCGTTGCATTTGCGACTTCCACGTTGCTCCACCGTCCCAAGCACGCGCGGCCGAAGCGATGAGAAAATAGCCCGAGATCATAAAGAAGACCTCGTTGGCCCAGCAGCCAAGCAAGTTAATAAAACCGAGCGCGCCGGAATAGGGGAATATCGCAAGTGGGGCATATTCCACGGCGCCGACGCAGACGGCTTGGAAGGTCCACTGAAAGGTGTGGAACACCGCGATGCCGGCGACCGCGACCAAGCGTAAGGCTTCGATGGGTATGTTGCGTGCGGCTTTGGGCTGCATGACGTCCTTTCTTATCGGTTTGCCTCTGCGAGCTCCATAGATTATATAAACGCCCGCTAGCGCGCTGACCCTTTGATACCATGAAACGACAGGTATTTCCTAAGGAGCACATTTGTCTACTAACGCCTCTGGCAGCCCTGTTCTGTCGCTGCTTATTCCCATTTACAATGTTCAGCGCTACCTGCGCGAGTGTCTCGATTCCGCCCTGGCGCAGACGCTCAAGGA
>RPYR01000031.1 GCA_008671285.1 Collinsella aerofaciens
CGCGTCATGCGACAAGCGAGCATCAGGTCTTCAGCCGCAGCCTCACGGTGCGACAGATATTCGGCCTCGAATGCCGTCGCGTCATCGTCACGTTGTACCAGACGCACGCGGTACGAGTCGCCTCGAGAAGACACGCCGGGGAACAAACCTGCAAGACGGTCGAAATCCTCGGCGTCGAGCATGCCCGCGGCAGAGCGACCCAGGCCCAGGTAGCCCCGTCCGGTCCAGTAGGCAATGTTATGGGCGCACTCATGGCCGTCGAGCGCATAGCTTGCCACCTCATAGGAGTGATAACCGGCCGAACCCAGACGCTCACGCGCCACATCCATGCACGAAGCTTGAAAATCCTCGTCGGGCTCGAGCAACTCGTCGCGGCACGCCATGCGATAAAGGGGCGTCCCCTCCTCAAGCGTGAGCGGGTAGACCGACACATGATGCGGAGCCGCCGCCAGCACGCCATCGAGCGTGCGCTTCCAACTCGCTGCGGTCTGCCCGGGAAGTCCGCACATAAGGTCGCACGAAACGTCAAGCCCAGCGTTCTTGACCGTCGCGATGGCGGCGAGCGCCCGATCGGCATCGTGAATACGGCCGATGGCGGTAAGTTCGGTGTTATCGAGCGTTTGCACGCCCAGAGAGACGCGTGTGACACCAACCTTGGCAAGCGCAGCGGCAAGCTCGGCGGTCAGCGACTCAGGATTGGCCTCGCAGGTAAACTCAACGGGGGCGCACCACGCACGAATACGCCGCGCCAGCTCCACCAAGCGCTCCCCCGCCAGCGACGGCGTACCGCCGCCAACATAGACGGTGCGGATCTGGTCAAGGGCCCCAGCTTTGCCAAAAGCATCGAGGCGCGCGTACAACTGCTCAAAATAGGCATCGAGCGCAGCACTCAGGTCGCACGGAGCAAAACTGCGCGAGTCAAAGTCGCAGTACCGGCACTTTTGAGCGCAAAACGGCACGTGCACGTACAGCGCGGTAACGGCCACCCTTAAGCCTCCAGCGGATGAGGGGGCACCGATTCGCCGGCGGCAAGGGCGGCCTCGCAGGCCACCACATCGCGCTCGATCTCATCGACCAGCACCATAAACTCCTCGTATGTGGAACAGCGCACCACATGGGCACGCCAAGCGGCGGCATGGGGCATGCCTTTTAAGTACCAGCTTGCGTACGTGCGGGCACGCGACATGAGCGGCAGAAGCTCGTGCGTCAGCGTCAGGTGTTCACGCAGGGCGTCCAGGCGCTCGACGGAGCTGCGCGCCGGCACCGGTATGCCATCGAGCGCAAGGGCGCGAGCATCACCGAACACCCAGGGATTACCGTAGATGCCGCGCGCGATAAACACCGCGCTGGCACCCGAGCTTTGCAGATGCTCCGCCGCGTCCTCGGCCGAGAACACATCGCCCGAACCGATAACGGGAATCTCGACGGCGTCGGCCACCTCATCGACGACCGACCAATCGGCCTGGCCCGTATAGAGCTGCGTGGCGCAACGACCGTGCACGGCGACTGCGGCAGCCCCTGCGCCTTCGAGCATCTGGGCAAACGTCGCGGCATTACGGTCCTCGGCATAAAAACCCTTGCGGATCTTTACGGTCACGGGCACGTGCGCCGCGCCCACCGTGGCCTCAACGATCTTCTCCGCAAGGTCGGGCGTGCGCATGAGCGCCGAGCCCTCGCCCTTGGTAACAACCTTGCGGGCGGGGCATGCCATATTGATATCGATGAGCGACAGGCGATCGCCCACACGCTCCTCGACGGCGGCGACGGCACTCGCAAACTGCTCGGGCTTGGAGCCAAAGAGCTGCACGCAAATCTGCTGCTCCTCGTCGGCCGGCAGCACCAGGCGCCACGTTTTGTTGCTGGCATAGGCAAGGCCAGCCACGCTCACCATCTCGCTGTAGGCAAGGTTGGCACCGCGGCGGCGGCACATGATGCGATAGGCGGGGTCGGTCACGCCCGCCATAGGAGCCATAAGGAACGGCTGCTCGGCATAAGCACCCAGCAGCCGCTTGCTGTATTCAGAAAGCGCCATAGACCTACTCGTCCACCTTGAGGATCGCCATAAAGGCCTCCTGCGGGACCTCGACTGAGCCGATGGCCTTCATGCGCTTCTTGCCCTCTTTCTGCTTCTCGAGCAGTTTGCGCTTACGCGAGATATCGCCGCCGTAGCACTTTGCAAGAACGTCCTTGCGACGCGCTTTGACGGTGGAACGGGCAATGATCTTGTTGCCGATAGCACCCTGGATGGGCACCTCGAACAGCTGACGAGGAATAATCTCCTTGAGCTTGTCGCATAGGCCGCGGGCAAGACCGTAGGCCTTGTCCTTGTGGACGATAAACGACAGCGCGTCCACCTCGTCGCCCGAAAGCAAGATATCGAGCTTCACAAGCTCGGATGGACGGTACTCGTTGAACTCGTAGTCGAGCGAGGCATAGCCCTTGGTACGGCTCTTGAGCTGGTCAAAGAAGTCCAAGATGAGCTCGGCGAGCGGCATATCAAAGCGCATCTCGACCGACTTGCTCGTGAGATGAATCATGTCGGTAGTAATACCGCGGTGCTCGATAGCGAGCTGCATGACGGCACCCGTATACTCGGGCGGGCAGATAATCTTGGCCTTGAGGTAGGGCTCCTCGATGCGCTCGATGCGCGTAGCCTCGGGCAGATCCTGCGGGCTGCGGACATCAATCATCTCGCCGTCAGTCTTGTAGACGTGATAGTCCACCGAGGGGCTCGTAGCAATGAGGTCAAGATTGAACTCACGCTCCAGGCGCTCCTTGACGACCTCCATATGCAGCAGGCCCAAGAAGCCCACGCGGAAACCAAAGCCGAGCGCCACCGAGGTCTCGGGCTCCCACACCAACGACGGGTCGTTGACGTGCAGCTTATCGAGCGCGTCACGCAGGTTCTCGTAGTCCTTGTTATCGATCGGGAACAGGCCCGTATAAACCATGGGCTTGGCCTCGCGGTAGCCGGGAAGCGGCTCGGGGCAGGGATTCGACGCCCACGTGAGGGTATCGCCCACGCGAACGGCCTCGGGGTCCTTCAGGCCCGTGACCACGTATCCGACCTCGCCGACCGTGAGCGCGTCAACCGGAGTCTCGGCGGGACGCTTGACGCCCACGCCATCGACCAAAAAGTCGCCCTTTGCCTGCATCATGCGCAGGGTATCGCCCTTTTTGATGGAACCGTCAAAGACGCGGACCGTGGCGACGACGCCACGATACTCGTCGAAGTATGAATCCAGAATGAGTGCCTTGAGCGGCGCGTTCGCATCGCCCTTGGGCGGAGAGATCAAAAAGACAATGGACTCCAGCAGATCGTGGATGCCTTCGCCGGTCTTGCCCGAGACACACACGGCATCATCGGCAGGGATCGCCAGGTCATCCTCGATCTCGGTCTTAACCTCGTCGGGATGAGCCGAGGGCAGGTCGATCTTGTTGATGGCCGGCACAATGTCCAGATTGGCGTTCATGGCGAGCGTCGCGTTAGAGACGGTCTGCGCCTCAACGCCCTGCGTGGCGTCGACAACGAGCACCGCGCCCTCACAGGCTGCCAGCGAGCGCGAGACCTCATAGGTAAAGTCCACGTGGCCCGGCGTATCGATCAGATTGAACTGATACGTCTCGCCATCGTCGGCGTCATAGGACACGCGAACGGCATTGGACTTGATCGTGATGCCGCGCTCGCGCTCGATATCCATGGTGTCGAGCAGCTGCGACTCCATGTCGCGCTCGTCGACGGTATGGGTGAGCTCGAGAATGCGGTCACTGATCGTGGACTTGCCATGGTCGATGTGCGCAACAATCGAGAAGTTGCGGATGTGGGAAATGTCAATTGAAGTATTCATGCGGACTATCTTACCCGAGCGGTACAAAAAATGGAGCCTGTTCCATAAAACAGGCTCCATTTATGCGCGTAATCTGTGTAGTGTGAAATTTACAACTTAAGCGTTGATGCTGTTCACGAGCTTGGCAAGACCGGACTTGCGGTTGGAAGCCTGGTTCTTGTGGATAACATGCTTGGCGGCAGCCATGTCGAGACGCTTGGTGACGGTCTTGAGGGCAGCCTGGGCCTTCTCGGCGTCGCCCTCGGCGACGGCGGACTGGACGTGCTTGGTCAGCGTCTTGAGCTCGGACTTGACAGCCTTGTTACGCATGCGAGCTGCCTCATTGGTGCGGATACGCTTCTTCTGAGACTTGATGTTTGCCACTTCTGGAGTTCCTTTCGAGTTCCTTGCAAAAAATGTATGACACCTCTGAGACACGGTGAGGTCATGCAAGCGCCTACTATAGCACGCTCCCCCTCAAAGGGATAGAACGAATTTGTCAAATAGGCAGGTATCATCACGATTTTCTCAAGATGTTCGTAATCCAGAGCAAAAGCGCAGTCCGAGAATCGGCCGAACCCTTGAGCGCGAGCTCCACATCGACCGCGCCCTCGAGCGCTGCGACGAGCTCTGCCATCGAAAAGCGACGTGCCCAGGTCAGGTGATTCTTGACCTGCCAGGACTGGAGCTTAAGTGTTGCGGCCAGCTCACGACCCTGTCCGCGCGCATCGAGCGCCTTGGCGACGATAAGCTCGCGGATGCGGCCGCACAGCAACGTGTAAGTCCACACGTAGCTCTTGGCGGGCAATAGATTGAAAAGCTCAAGCGAGTGTCGCATGTCACGGGCCGAGACCGCATTGAGAAAGTCCCAGGGCTGGACCTCGGCCGTACGTACAATCCAGCGCTCCACATCGGCAAGCTCAATTTGGGGCGCCTCGACCATCTGGGCAAGCTTAACCAAGTCGTTATCGAGCATGCGAGTGTTTTCACCCGAACGCGAGACGAGCTCCTCGGCGGCCGCCGTCGAGATCGACTTGCCGTGCTGCGTCGCCATCTGCTGCACGCGACGCGGCAGCTCCCAGCGCTTGGTGCCGGAGCAATCGATCACGGCCTTCTTGTCGATTTTGGCGATCGCCTTATACAGGCGCGTGTTCTTGGCAAGCGAGTCGGCGATGATGAGGCAGACCGTCGTGGGGCTGGGACTCGCCAGATAGTCGACAAGCGGCTCCGAGACCGCCTTAGCGAGCTTTGAGCAGCCATCAAGGATTACCAAGCGAAACTCGCTGCCCATCGGAAAGGTGTTAAGCGATCCGATAATGGACTCGATATCGGGGTCCTTGGTCATGTCGCGCTCGTCGATGTTGAACTCGACCACGCCCGTCTTTTCCAGACGCGCCTTCATACGCGAGACGGCGTGATCGCGCTTGACTCCGTCGGTACCGACGATCAGATATGCCGGCAGCAGACCGATTTCGGACATTGCGCTCCCCTCCCGCAGGCCTTCGTATTCGTTCCGTGCCATTCTAGCCCAGGGGCCCACCACACGCCATCGACGTCGTCACGGTCGCTGGCATCGCATCGCAAAGCCATTCGCAGTTGGCGTGACGGTAATGTCGCCGTGTTCGATGGTGCACGCGAACACGCCGCCCGCTTCCTTAACGGCATCGATGCAGGCATCGGACGGATGGCCGTATCGATTCCCCTCGCCCGCGCTCGCGAGGGAAAGCTCGGGCTTCAGGACGTCCAGCAACTCACCATCGACTGAAACCTTAGAGCCGTGATGCCCAAGTTTAAGGACATCGATATCCCCCACCTCCTGCACGAATTCCCGTTCTTGGTCGAGCTCGGCATCGCCGGTGAGGAGCATACGCAGGCCCTTGCCTTCCTGAACATAAGAGAGCAGCAGGACAAGCGAGTCATCATTTCCCTCGCCATCCACGGACTCGAATGGCCACATCACGCGGGCGCAAAATGAGCCGATGTCGACCGTATCCCCAAGGCGCACCTGCCGATACTCAACGCCAGGTCGGTTCAATACCTCGGCAGGAGCATCCTCCAGCGCATCCGCCGCCACGGCAATCGTTCCGACCGAAAACCGTCCGAGCACGGCAGGCAGACCACCCCAGTGGTCCTCATCCCAATGCGTCACAAAGACGGCATCGATATGGTGCACGTTATTGCGAACCAACGCCGCTACCACGCGCTCGTCGAGCCCGCAGTCGACGAGTGCTACCGCGCCGCCCTGGCGGATAAGAATCGCATCCGCCTGGCCCACATCGAGCACCGTCACCGAAGGCGGAGCGAATCGATCCCAGTAGACGTACGGAATCGCAGCCAAGAGCACCAGGCATGAAAGCCCCACCGCCATAGGACGTGCACGGGGACGCGGCCACCAGACCAGCAGAACCGCCAGCAAACACGGCACTAGGTAAATCCACACGCTATCGGGCGACACACTCACGGATGCACCCGGCACGGCGGCAAACAACTGCTCGAAGAACAGCGCGCAGCGGGCGGCAATCATGGGCACAATGAGCGCCCAAGTCCGCAAAGGTGCCACGAGCGAAAAGGGAACCATCACGATCGACACAGCAAGCAGTACGCTCACCACCGGGCCGATGACCGCATTTGCCAGCGGAGCAATGAGCGAGAACGTACCGAAGGCAGGAATGGTAATGGGAAGTGTCGCCAGTTGCGGGCACAACGTGACGGAAAGCATGCCGGCAACGCCCGATGGCACACCCAGCTCACCCAAAGCGTAGGTCGCATAGGGGCAAAAGTACAGAATGGCTAAAACGCTGGCGCATGAAAGCTGAAAGCCCATCTCGAACAGCACCGTCGGCCGCAGTAGCACAAAGATGGACATGGTTACGAAGAGTGCCGATGCACCGTGCCGGCGACGCCCCGCGCCGTTTACGACAAGCGTCGCGAACACCATGCAGCACGCGCGCACGGCCGAGGGAGACGCGCCCGTAAAGGCAGCGTAGCCCACAAGCGTTACCGCCAATATCGCCCGCTGAAGACCACGTGAGCACCGAGTCTTTTGCAATACACCCTCGATTACAAACCCCACGATAGCCAAATGGCTGCCCGAGACGGCGATAAGATGCGCCGTTCCCGCTACCGAAAACCAGTCGCCCGCCGGCTGGGCGCGCAGTTCGGCCGAACGACCGCAGACGACACCGGCTATGAGCGCACGCGCCGGGTCGGTCGCAGGCGCGATGGACGCTAGCAGCCCATTTCGCAGCCGAAGCAGCGGCCCCGGAGAGCCCTCATCGACCGACACAACTCGAACGGCTTGAACCTTGCGCACCTCGCCTCGGAGCACGCGCGATCGTCCATACGCATCGTTCTCAAAACGTGAAACGCGACCGATAACACGCACGTGCGCCCCGACCTTGAGCTCGCGGTCAAACGATAGACGAACCGTTGCCAAGTTCTTACCGTCCGCGCGTGCCTCGCAGGTATAGGAATACACGTCGTCGTTTATGGATGGATCACCCTGCACGACAAACTCGAGGCCGCTTGCCGCTCGACCGTCGAGCGCCTTCGAAGCGCCTAGCGTGCCCACAGCCCACCACGCCGAGACGACCGCTCCCGCCACGAGACCGACGGACGCGGCATACAGCCACCGCTTCCAAGGGGCAAGCCGCGCACAAGATTGAGCCAGCACAACGAAGACCGCCGCCGCAACGGGAATGGCCCATAGCAGCCCGACCGCCGGCGCCTGCTCCCTCAGCAGCGCATCAGCGGCCACGTTGAGCACCAAGGCGCAGCTCATGCACATGCCGGCACACAGGGCCATCGTCCACGGCATCAGGGGCCGCGGAGGCATCACATGTTCGCGCTCGGTCGCACTCATACGCAGATGCAATCTTTGATTTTGGCAAGCTTCTTCTCGCCGATTCCCGACACACGCATCAGATCGTCAACCGAGGCAAAAGCACCGTTCTTTGTCCGCTCATCGATAATCGACTGTGCCATGGAGGGACCGATGCCCGAGAGCGTCTGCAGCTCTGCCGCGCTTGCCGTATTGATGTTGACTAGGCCCGTTGCGCCACTCACGCCCAATGATGCGGAAGCCCCACCATCAACACCGGCTTCCGCAATGGACGCCTGCTGCTCCCCCACCGTTGGAACGTGAATCTTCTGCCCATCGACGACCTTGGATGCCCGATTGAGCCCCGTAACGTCTGCCTCGGGCGCCAGCCCGCCGGCGGCATCTATCGCCTGAGCCACCCGCGCGCCGTCCTTGACGCGATATACACCGGGCGACACAACAGCGCCATCAACATCGACATAGACTTCTGCCGCGGCAGACGCCTTAGACGAAGAGCCTTCGGATGTCTTTCCGCTCGAGGCATCGCCGGATCCCGGCTCCACCAACGAGTCTGAACCGTCAGTGCGCTCAAACGACACGCCGCCGGCACCGCCGCCAAGGTTCGCCATCGCCAAGCCGCTCGCCATCGCAATGACGACCAGTATCGCCACGACCACCGCCTTATGACCGAACAGCTTGTCCGCCAAGCGGTCCATCTTTTTGACCCGTTCGTGTTGTTCGCGCTGCGCCATAGCAAAACCTCCCAACACCATCGTGTCAGGAAAGGAACTCCGCAACAGCTACACTCCAAAACCGGTTTTAGCGGTCAAACCAAAAACCGACCAAAACCTTGCACAAATCTGTCCATTTATTCAGGCACACGTCAGCAAATGAACACTTAGCCGCAAAATGCCCAGATAGCAAAAGACCGACGATGCAGGCGCATCGTCGGTCTATGCACAAATTTACTCGTGATCTTGGTAAATCTCACGCGGAGCAAGCTCCGAATGTTTGCATTTTAAGGTCTTGGGGGCCTTATACGTGTTGCTCTCGAAGTCGATGTACTCGGTCTGCTTGAGCAGGCGCTCGATCATCTCCTCGTGATCGAACAACTCCCAGGCCTCATGCACGGCATCGAGTTTAGCGTGCGTCTCGGGACGGCGCGGCATAAAGAGCGTGCAGCAGTCGGGAGCGGCCTCAGTCGAGATATCGAACGTACCGATCTCCTCGGCGCGCGCGATGATCTCCTGCTTGTCCGAACCGATGAGAGGGCGGAACACGGGGATCTTCACGGCCTCGTTGACGGCCATGATGTTCTCAAGCGTTTGGGAGGCAACCTGCCCAAGCGATTCGCCTGTAACGATGGCCTTGGCGCCCTCGATGTGTGCAATGCGCTCGGCAACCGAATACATAATGCGGCGATACATGATCACGCGCAGATTGCTGGGACAGGTGACCGAAATCTCACGCTGGCAGTCGCCAAACGGCACCACGTACAGGCGGCCGATCTGGACACCCGGCTCAAGCGCACGGATGATGTCCTGCACCAAATACTCGCTCGTATCGGGCGTCTGCGGACGACCAGAGAAATGTACCGGCACGCACACCGCGCCGCGACGCGCGAGCATCCAGGTCGCCACCGGAGAATCGATACCCGACGACAGCAGCGTCACGACCTTGCCGGCAGAACCCACCGGCAGACCGCCCACGCCGCGCTCGGAGCGCGCGTACACATAAACGCTACCCTGGACCACCAGTACGTGCACCATCGCATCGGGGTCGTGCATTTGAACCTTTTTATCGGGGAAGGCCTCGCACAACACCTCGCCCACCTGACGATTGATATCAATCGAGGTGAGCTCATAGTCGGTATTGGAGCGCTTGGCGTGCACCTTAAACGAATCGAAGGAACCAAACTCGCGCAGCGCCTTCACGGCGGCGGCACAGTACTCCTGAGGGTCGCGATTGGTGTGATACGCCAAAGACACACGAGCAACACCGGGAACGGTGCGAATGACACGCGCCGCCTCGTCGGCCTGATGCTCGTTAAAGGTCACGAGGATATAACCGGAAATTCGAGACACGGCATTCACGGAAAAGGCGGCCAAGGCCGCCTTGATGTTATCCATGAGGATATGCTCAAAATGTGCGCGGTTCTTACCCTTCCGTCCAACCTCGTGATAGTGGACCAGGCAGACGCGAGCCGCCATTTAGGCTTCAGCAACCTTGTGGCCGAGCGCCTTCTCGTAACGGGCCTCGTCGTAAGAGATGTCGCCGTCGACAATCTCGTCCATAGCCATCGAGATGGTGTCGGCACCGGAAAGCCCGATGGTGATGTCATCGACATCCTGGACGGCAAGCACGCGGTTGTGCTGGCCACGCAGCATGCTATTGATGTCGCAGGCGCGCTTGGAGGCAAGCGAAGCGAGCAGGAAGCGGTTGTGATCGGTCTTCTCCAGAAGATCGTCAATGCAAGGCTTTACAACGGACACGGACCTCAGATCCTTTCATGCATATCGAGAACGCGAACGAGCTCATCGGTCGCGCGGTCGAGATCGTCATTTACCACGACTTCGTCGTAGCGGTCGGCAAGGGCAAGCTCATCGGCGGCGTTTGCCATACGCAGCTCAATCGTCTCGGGCGTCTCGGTACCGCGACCGACCAGGCGCTCGCGGAGTACCTCAAGCGAAGGCGGCTTGATAAAGATCAACACGGCCTCGGGGAAACGCTCCTTCACCTGCAGGGCGCCCTGGACATCGATCTCCAAAATCAGAGATGCGCCAGAGGCGAGCTTGGATGTGACCTCGCTCACCAACGTGCCGTAGCAGTTACCGTGGACCTCGGCCCACTCAACAAACTCACCGTTTGCCACGCGGCGGTCGAACTCCTCGCGCGTCAGAAAAAAGTAGTTGACGCCGTCGACCTCACCTTTGCGTGGTGCTCGCGTGGTAGCCGAAACCGTCAGGCCCAGGTTCGAGCGGCGCTCGCGCACACGAGTGACGAGCGTACCCTTCCCTGCGCCTGACGGACCAGAAATCACAAAGAGCTTGGAATCCTGAGCGCTCACTTATTTGGTCAGCTGCTCGAGGAGCTGCTCGCGCTGACGGACGCCGAGGCCCTGGACGCGACGGGTAGCGGAGATACCAAGCTCCTCCATGATCTTGGCGGCCTTGGCCTTGCCATAACCAGGAAGAGACTCGATGAGGGTGGAAACCTTCATGCGGGAAGCGATGGGGTCATCGGAGTTGAGCACGGACTCGAGGGGCTTCTCGCCCTTCTTGATCTGCTCGCGAAGCTCGGCGCGAGCGTGACGTGCGGCAGCAGCCTTCTCAAGAGCCTGCTTGCGCTGCTCATCGGTAAGCTGAGGGAGTGCCATTCGTACCTCCAAATAGTTGGGTTATATCTGATTCAATAATTGGCATTTTAGCACGTAGAACGTACAAAATACCCAATCGCGGTTCCATAGGTTAGACGATACCCGCAAAAAGTGCAATATACTGCGCCCAAAGTTAAGCCCCTGACCTGCGATTCCACACAAAGGATGGGAAAGTTTACGCAGGCACAGGGGCTATTTTGTGCTAATGAGACCCAAAAGTGGTGACTTAGGGGAATCTTTTACGCGATGTTTTCGACCAGCTCGGCGACAATGGCGTCAAAGGCGGCAACCGGATCGTCGGCGCCGGTGATGGGACGGCCCACCACAATGTGGCTTGCGCCACGCTCGATAGCCTGGGAAGGCGTCGCCACGCGGGACTGGTCGCCTAAGGCGGCACCCACCGGACGCACACCCGGAGTCACGATCAGGGCATCAGGACCCAGCAGCTCACGCATGTCGTGAGCCTCCATCGGCGAGCACACGATGCCATCGATGCCGTTGGCCTGAGCGAGCTTTGCCAGGCGGGCGGCCTCCTCGGCCACCGGCGACTCGACGCCAATCTCGCTCAAGGCATCCTGATTCATGCTCGTGAGCACGGTGATGGCGACGAGCTTGGCGCGGTCCTCGCGCGCCTCCTCGGCACCCTCGCGGCAGGCAGCGAGCATGGCGCCCGAACCCAAGCCGTGAACCGAGAGCAGGTCGGCACCGGCAAGCGAGGCCGAACGGGCGGCACCGCGAACCTGATGCGGAATATCATGGAACTTAAGGTCAAGGAAGACCTTAAAGCCCAGGTCCTTAAAGGTCTTGACGATCTCGGGGCCCTCAGCGTAATAGAGCGTCATACCAACCTTAAGCCAGGCGGCATGGCCCGAAAGCTCGTGGGCAAGCTCGAGCGCACGCTCGCGGTCGCAGTCGAGAGCGACGATTACGCGGTCGCGGGCATCGGTCTCTAGCATTCGAAAGCACCTACCAGTTCGTTGATGTCCTTCACGCCTTGGGACTCAGCCCAGGCCTCGAGCTCGTGCGCGATCTTGAGCGAAGCGCACGGATCGACGAAGTTGGCCATGCCGACCGACACGCAGGTGGCGCCGGCCAGGATAAACTCGGCCGCATCCTCGCCGGTCATGACACCGCCGACGCCGTTGATGGGGATATCGACGGCCTGGGCAACCTCCCAGACCATGCGCACGGCGATGTGGTGGCACAGCGGGCCCGAAAGGCCGCCCTTGGGCTTGGCCACGCGGGACTTGCGGGTATGGACGTCGATGGCCATGCCCTGAATGGAGTTGATGACCGAAAGGCCGTCGGCGCCGGCAGCCTCGAGGGCCTTGGCAATCTCGGCGACGTTGACCGGCGCCATCTTCACGAACAGCGGCTTATCGGTCACCTTGCGGCAGGCAGCCATAACGGATGAGGCGCCCTCGGGCGTAGAGCCCATGGCGGCACCGCCGGCGGCGATATTAGGGCAGCTCACGTTGATCTCGTAGCCGGCAGCACAGGGGCGCAGCTCGACATACATCTCGAGCGCGCGGACAAACTCGTCAACGGAGTGGCCGGCAACCTGACAGATGACCTGGCAGCCGTCCTTGGACAGCTGTTCGAGCCACGGACCGGACTCGCGGGCAAAGGCAGCCACGCCGGGGTTCTGAAGGCCCACGGAGTTGATCATACCGCCGGGAATCTCAGCCATGCGGGGCGCGGGATTGCCGGGCCAGGGCTCGGCAGCGCAACCCTTGGTGGTGATGGCGCCCAGCTGGGAAACATCAAAGAAGTTCTGGAACTGCCAACCGTAGCCAAAGGTACCGGCTGCGGTGTTGATGGGGTTCTGCATCTTGACGCCGCCGAAATCGACGGCCATGTTCACGGTACCCACTAGAAGACCACCACCTTGGAAGCATCGAACACGGGGCCGCACATGCAAGCACCCTTCATACCGTCGACCGTCTCGACATTGCAGGTGTTGCAGGCGCCAAAGCCACAGCTCATCATGCGCTCAAGCGACACCTCGCAGTACGCACCGGCCTCGGCGGCAGCGGCGGCGACTTTCTTCATCATGACAGCGGGGCCGCAGCTGGCCACATAGTCGTAGCCGCCCTCGCCGAGCAGCTCGGCTGCCGGGTCGGTGCAAAAACCGTGCGTGCCCAGCGTGCCATCATCGGTGCAAACGTTGACCGTGGCGCCCAGCGCGCGGAACTCATCGACACCCACGGCCTTGGACGCGGTGCCAAAGCCCAGGCACACGTCGACGGCCACACCCTGCTCGGAAAGCTTGTCGGCAAGGCACAGCACGGGCGGAACACCGATGCCACCGGCGACGAGCAGGGCCTTCCTGGTGCCCTCGGGTACCATCCAGCCACGGCCACCGGGGCCCAGCAGGTTAGAGGGGGAGCCAGAGCCCATCTGGGACAAACGACGGGTATCGTCGCCCACGACGGCGTACCACAGCTCGACGGTGCCGGCCTCGGCGTCGGCGCGGTAGTAGCTCAGGGGCACGCGAAGCAGCGAGGACGCATCGCCGGGTACGGC
>RPYR01000012.1 GCA_008671285.1 Collinsella aerofaciens
ATTGATGTCTGCAATCAACGATGAGATCTCTTCCATCTCGTCAATCGAGTGCATGCGATTGGCCAACGCGGTAATAACGGGTTTATCCCAAACGGTTGCCATTCCGGCATCGTAGTATTCCTGAAGACTGTGTTTGCGAACTTTTCAAAAGATGTGAGGTATAAAGGGGGATACCACGATTTCGCCATTGGCGTGGATGGCCACTTGGTCAAATTGCATCTGCAGCTGGGGGAATCTGACCAAGTGGTCGATGGGGTCGCCAAACTCAAGCATGAAGTAGCCTCGATAGTCCGGATCGTATCGCAGGTCGTTGATCGTGTTGACTAGCCGACGGTATTGATTATTCGAAGGGCGAATCGTGCGGTTTCTTCGGGCTCTACCGAGGAGCATGATCGGCTGAACTCTAAGGTCAATTCGGTCAGTTCTACCCGACGATTTCAGCTTGTCTCGAAGCATCGTGCAAACTGGTTTGAAATCGTCGACATTGAACGATGTCGGACAAAAGGCAATTGAAAGGTGCAGTGAGGCTTCGTTCAGCGTGATATCGATGGCGTCGAGCACCCGGTCGTATAATCCCGAGAGTCCTCGCATATGTTCGTGAGAATCGCGTAGGCCATCGAGGCTAAACTGTATGCCGTTTAAACCGGCGCGTTCGAGCTCATGCAAAGTATTTGAGTTTGCGAGCAGACCGTTTGACACGAGGTTGCATTTGACGCCAGATGCGCTGAGCCGCCGCAAGGATTCGATGACAAGGAGTGGACTTGAGTGATGGCGATGTCGGACGTTATAGTTCCAATGGTGGGGTCATGCCTGCTGCTGGTGTTCGGAATAATGATGTATCGAGGCAAGCTCACGGGATTGCTTGCTGGAATGTCATCGCTATCGGGAGGGCGTTTAGAGGAGGAAAAGCGGACGGCCGAGTCTCTAGGCACAAACCGAGCGGTGGGGGCGGTTATAGTTTTCTCCGCAATATGTCTCCTTTTTTCGTCCCTTTTTCCGGACAAAAGGGCGATTTTCGGTCTGATGGTGGCTGCCGTAATAATCGCCGCACTTGCCTATGTAAATAGGGAGTCTATTCGTATGTATATCAAGGCGAAACGGAATCCTGGGCATCGCAACCCGCGATAGTGTTTTGCGAGGATTAACAATAAGGAGTGTATGGGAGCGATTAAGCGGCGAACTAATTCAGTTTTGGATAAAAGGTCGCTTGATGGGGGCTGGCATGTTTAAGAAGACGGTTAACGAGTTATTTCGCTGTAAAGGGTCGCGGCTTTTCGTGATTCTCATGTCGGTGAATTATGCTCTCTCGTGCGTCATGCCCGCCTTAAACGGTGGGTTTGTAGATTTTCTCGTGACGAATAGGGATCCATCTCGCGTCGTATGATTTGCAGCCTTTGTTGCCAGCATAGGGATATCGGCATCCTTCATGTCGTATGCGATGGGCGTGAACGTATCGCGCGTCATTTTGGAGATGACTACGAGACTGATGGGGGCCACGTGTGAGTCGTTTGAACGAGGGCCCTTGGAAAAGGGGGAGCAGGCGGATTCATCCTATACAACGCAGAGGGTGTATGCGGATTCGAATGCGGTGTCATCGTTTGTCGTGAACAACTTCCTGACAATCGGGCTTAACATCGTTTTGATTGTGTTTATTTTCATCATTCTGTTTTCAATTAACCCGGTGTTTCTGGCGTTAAGTACATGTTCGCTTGGGGCATACTTCATTTTATTTAGGGTGTTGAAAAAGCCGCTGTACAACAGTTCGCTTGCGAACAAAGAGGGGTTGAGCAAGCTGTTCGCATCCGTGAGCGGCGAGCTGTCGCAGTTGTTTGACATTAAGTGCGATGGGGCATATGACCAGAGTGCCCGTACGCTCAAGGGGATATTCGAGGGGTACTACCCGATTTACATGAAAGCAAGTAGGGTCTCGAATCTGGCCACCTCGAGCGACGGCCTGATCTCATCTGTGTTCCGGGGAGCGTTGCTTGTGATCTCCGGAATGGAAATATTAAGCGGAAGAATGAGCATTGGCGAGTTCACAATGGTGAACTCGTATTACTCGATGGCGTTCGGATGCTTCAAATATTATTTGAATTATTTCAAATCATATCAGGACGCGAGGGCCTCGTTCGACCGATTGGAGGCTCTGTCGGAAGGCGCCGAGGACCGCGGCACCATCTCGGTTGGGCACGTGGAGAGCATATCGTTGTCCAACATCGCGTACCGATATGCGGGAAAGCCCTACTTGTACCGCGATCTCTCCGTGGAGGTCGAGAGGGGGAAAATCTATGCCATTACCGGGCCGAACGGATGCGGCAAAAGCACGTTTCTGAAGGTGCTTCTTGGACTATATTCTGCTGGGGGGCATCGGACTTTGGGGTCGGTGCCATATGAAGAGCTCGATATGGAGACGATCCGACATGACCTGTTTGCGGTGTGCCCGCAAAAGCTCTTTATTCCGAATGAAACGGTGGAACACTATCTTGAGAGGGCATCGATTCGGGGAACGGGCGAGCATCTCTGCGAGCTTGTGCCGAGTTTCTGCCGAACCGTCGAATCGTTAAAAGGTAAGAATTGTAGGGACCTTTCTGGTGGAGAGTATCGGAAGCTAAGGATAATCTCAGCACTTTGCAGGCAACCGGAAGTGCTTGTGTTTGACGAGCCGACGAATGATTTAGACGAAGAAAGCCGTCGGGAGTTCACGGAGTATGTCTCTCGAAACCCCTTTAATCAGCTAATTCTTGTTGTAAGCCACGATCAGGATTTGATTTTGGCATGCGATAAGAAACTGGATTTGAATTTCGACTCGAAAGATGGGCAATGCTGATGAGAAACGCTTGGAGTTCGGGATTGCGCGGCGTGAAGCGACCCTCTTCTTATCGAGTTCGTTACAATGTAGGAAAAACAGTAAGTAAGAAGACCTCTGATTGCTTTAGGAGGAGCTGTGGTGAATAGCGCCCAGAAGATCGATAAGTCCATCCAGAAGATGATGACTCTCGGAAGAAGGCTTGGGATTCTGTTTACGGCGCTGTTTATAGCGGTGTGTTGCTGTTCGGTGGTGGTGGTTATTTCCATTGGGCTTATGGCTGCTCAAGGAAACCTATATGATCCATCAAAGACGGTTTCCGTAGTGGTTCCTTTGATGTATCTTCTGATTTCCGGAGGGGCCACATGGACCCTGCGGGGAATCAGCATGGACATGGCTCATGGCGAATCGCCCTTTACCCTTTCGCATGCTCGAAGAATCTCGATTATCGGGTGGCTGTTTGTTGCAGCAGCAATAGGTGACCTCTTGTTTTCTCCGGGGTTTCTTTCGATAGTGATTGGCCCCTTCGACTTGCTGGGGAACGCCTATTCGATGTTTGAAAACCTGGCCCTGCCCATAGATATTGGTGCTGTGCTGGGGGCCGTTTGCTGCTTCTCGATTTCTGCGATATGGCGCTACGGAGCTCTGCTTCAAGACCAGACCGAGGATTTGGTGTGAGGGGCGGCATGGACTATCTGATTATTGAGCTTGAAAGCTTATTGCTTCGACGCGGAAAGACGAGTACGGATATCATTCGGGCGACCGGGCACACACCGGCAAGTATCTCAAAAATACGAAATGGCAAGGTGAAGGCAATTAGGTTAAAGACATTGCTGGATATTTGCGTAGAGCTTGATTGCCAGCCTGGCGATCTTATTAAGCGCGTCAACGAAAGAGAACTTGAGGAACTGGCGACGCGGCGCGCCCGCAACGCGCTGAGCAGGGCGACCGCGACGGGTGATGACCCGGTCCTGGAGTCAGATCATGTTTACGTGGTCGATCTTAGAGACGACTGAGGCTGGAGAATAAAAAAGTATTGAGCAGGTGCAGCCCGTGAAAACAACGGTTTTCACGGGCTGTTCATTCAACGTCCTGCAGTGGCCTGTATTTCTCGCCGCGTCACTGGGGAACGAGAGAGTCATTTCCTGTGCTGGATGCAGGGGGGTGCTTACCTTGTGTAATATATAAATAAGCTTATATTGAAATATGACACATATCGAATTAGAATAACATTATCAATTCGGTATGCAAAGAAAGGAGGGAGAGATGGATTGGATTAACGAGCCGGAGGAAGGCGTTGCACCCGCGTGCGGCAACTGCTTCTTCTACGCGCACGGGGGATGCACGAAGAGGTGCCCCAATCAGTCCTGCACGTTCCGTTTCTAGGGGGCAGAGATGAACTGGCTTTCTACCGCGAAAGGAGGGGAATGAAATGGAATGGATTACCGAGCCGTCAGCCGGGGCTGAGCCCATGTGCAACAATTGCTTCTTTTACGCGCACGGCAGCTGCAGCACCAAGTGTTCTTCACAGGAGTGCACTATCCGCTTTTAGCGGATAGTGCACGCCGTACGGCGTGCACAGACTGTTCAAAGATATTTTGGCCAGCAGCGCCTGAGGGGCGATGTGGCATTGCAATATGGGGGGGGCGAACCGACGTTACCTATAACCCCGCACAATTGCCATGTCGTCCCTTTTTATTGACGGGGAGGATGTCGTCCATGCGGGAAGTCCCAGTTGAATTGCGTGCCATATCCAAGAGATATGGCGGGTTTGAAGCGGTTAAATCAGTCTCGTTCTCTTTAATGGAAGGCGAGCTGTGTGCACTCATTGGGGAGAATGGTGCCGGCAAGAGCACGTTAATTCGATTGATCACGGGGCTTTCGGAGCCATCGTCAGGAACGATCTCGATGTTTGGGCAAACCGGGAGACGTGAAATACGGAGCTGCAGGGAAAGGCTGGGTTATATGCCCGACCTCAATGCTTCGTATCCTAATCTGACCGCGCGAGACAACTTGGTCGTTCGCTGTATTGAGTGGGGGCTTCCCACCGATCGTTCCATCGACGGTGTGTTATCAACCGTCGGTTTGGGGGAGGCCGGCGGGAAGAAAGTGAAGAACTTCTCAATGGGAATGAGGAGGCGTCTCGATCTGGCCATAGCGTTGCTGGGCGATCCGGAGCTGTTGATCCTGGACGAGCCGACAAACGGCCTGGATCCGATGGGGATAGTCGAAGTAAGAAAAATCCTTACGCATCTTAACAAAGATCAAGGTAAAACGATTCTCGTATCCAGCCACAATCTTGAGGAGATGCACAAGCTGGCAACTGATTACCTCTTCATAAGTCATGGTCGCCTCATTCGAAGGATGACCGCACCTCAGCTGGAAAAGTCATGCCGCGGTGGTTTCGTGTTGCATGTGGACGATCTGGAGCGAACGAGATCGGTTCTCGGAGATGAGACCTCACATTCTTTTCTGCCGGACGGCAGCGTCCTTATGCGCTATGAGGAGAAAAAGGAAGGGCGGGGCATTGCAATCGAAGCGCTCTCGACCGCAGGTGTGAGGGTTGCGGAGGCGTATTCTCATAGGAAGAGCCTTGAGGAGTTTTATTCGGAGCTCATCGGTCGAGAGAGCGAGCTGTGATGAAACGCGAGTTCATCTCAGCTTTTCGGAGCGAGGTATGGTTGCTCGCCAGGCACCCGGCGACCGCTCTGATGATTGCGCTTGCGGCTGTGCTGTATGTGGTTGCGGCTGCGACTTCGTCTGAGGTGCTGATCATGGTCGCCGGTGATGACCCGTATACGCTTGGAGGGGCTATAGGTTTTATTGGAAACCTAGTGGATGCAGGGGACGTTTTGGGCTCTGTTGCCCGGACGTCTTTTGCGTCTACAGTGGTCTGGATTCCGGTGACGATTCTCTACGCGGTTTACGCTACGTCGAGAGACTTTGAATCCGTGGCTTACGCCGTATCGAGATCGCGAGGGGTGTCGCAGGCGGCGATTGTGATCACGAAGCTGTTGGTGAACTGCACTCTGGTCGGTGCCGTGTATCTTCTTTCTACGACTGCGCTGTATTTAACCAAGATGGCCCAATGGGACGTTGGGGCCTCGTGCTCAGGGTTTGCCCAATTTGTATCGATTGCGCTGATGATCGCGCTGCTGCTCATTTCGATGTACGCCGCTACCTTCGCCCTGTATTTGCTCACGAGGAGTGTGGTGGCGAGCAGCGTCGTTGCAATAGCGGTTTCGATATTTGTGATGGCGTGGTTCCCAAGTACATACGGAAGCGGTCAGCCCAGCTTGCTGCTCATGCTCTCGCCCGTGTATTACCTGATGAACCTGTGTTCCCTGAGTATACAGAATGTTGGTGTAATTCAGGTTTTGCTGTATGCGGGCGGCACTGTGCTTGTGTCGGTTGGAGTTGCGCTCGTCTCGCTATTTGTAAGGACGGCGGTTCGATGAATCTTGGGATGTCGGTCAGGGCGGAACTGTTCCGCGCAAGGAGAATGAAACTCGCCGTGATAATAGCGCTGATGTATTTGGGCATCGCGGGGATTTATGTGTTTGCCGGGTCCGGCGCATGGGTCTCCGCAGGGGGAGAGGGCCAGTTCTTTGGCTTTTCCGCCGATCCGGGCTATCTTTTCTCGATAGGGGTTGGGCCAACGGGTATCTCTTCCTGGCTAAGTGTCGTCTCCATGGCGCATACGGTGTTCTTCCCAATCGTCTCTGTTGTTGTGGCGGGGACGCTATTCGGTGATGCGACGAGCGTGTCGGCAAGGGGAGTTTCGATTGCTCGGGGCTTCCGCAGCTGGCAGCTGTTTGCGGCAAAGACATTGGCTTGCGAAGTGTATACGCTGTGCCCCTACATCGTGTTTACTCTCGGTGTCGCTGCGGTCTTTGCCGTGTGCTCCGGAAGCGGTCTAGACAGCCTTACGGTTGGTAATGTGACCTCGGCACTCCTGTCGAATATCGTTATAGACGCCGCTTATACGCTGATGGTTGCGGTTGCATATGAGGTGTTCAGGATCAGATCTCTTGTGTCGGGAGCCTTGCTGGTCGCAACGTTCGCGGGCCTTGTTATCGCGATGAGTTTCCCAACCGTTTTACCCCCGGTTCACATGGCTTATTGGATGAGGGCGTGCGGGGCTGCCGGCGGGACGGTCCTGATGGCTGCATGCGGCCATGCGGTCATCGTGTCGCTCGCATGTCTATTGCTGCTTTCGTGCAGTTTTTATCGAAGAAGGTAGTGCGCTGGCGTATGCGCAGCGTCTGAGGGTCGATATGGATTTGATTGGAAATGGAGATGGTGCGAAGTGAAACTGTCGCAATTTAATGTGGTGCATGAACATAACGGAAGTCTTCTTATCATGAATGCGCGAACCGGCGGCATCCTGTCGTTAAATCCGGAATACGCGCAGAAATTCAAAAGGATTCAAGAAGGGGACGTTCGGGATGCCGATGATCTTGTCGCGGAGCTGATAAGGGGAGGCATCCTAGTCAATGAGGAGAGGGACGAGCTTGGGGAGATCAGGTTGCAAAGTCGCGCCGCGCGCTTTGCGAATACTGCTCTGTCCCTTACCATTGCGCCAACGATGGCTTGCAACTTTTGCTGTCCCTACTGCTATGAAAAGGGACAGGCGTACACGACGATGGGCGAGGAGGTTTTGACACAGCTCTCCAAGTTCGTGAAAGATTACTATCCTGGTATCGCAAGTCTCTCAGTTGGATGGTACGGCGGCGAGCCTCTGCTCGGAATGAAGATGATCGAACGGATTACGTCGGATCTGAAAGATGTCGTGGGGCCAACGTGTGAATATTCCGCATCGATAGTGACAAATGGCTATCTGCTGACGCCTGATGTTGCAAGGAGGCTCGCGGCATGTGGTGTGACGAGCGCGCAAGTGACTATAGATGGATCGAAGTCGGATCACGATTCGAGGAGGATTCTTCACGACGGAAGCCCTACATACGAACGTATTCTCAAGAACGTCAAAGAGTGTGCCGACATCATCGATATTTCGATAAGGAGCAACGTCGACAAGACCAACATCGAGGCCGCTCAAGAGCTATTGGATTATCTCGAGCTAAATGGCCTGATGAATAAGGTTCACTTCTATTTAGCCCCTGTTGACGATATCAATCAGGTATGTGCGAACGACAGCCACTGCTTTACTGTAAAAGAGTTCTCGTATGAGGAGACTGAGTTTTATAAAAGGGCAATTGCGCGGGGCTTCAAAGTTCAACCTTTTGGTGGGACGAATTTCGGGATATGTTGCGCCGTTGGAATCAACTCGTACGTGGTTGATCCCGTCGGAGATTTGTATAAGTGCTGGGATGACATTGGAATGAAGGAGCGGAGGGTCGGAACTATTTTCGAGCCGCCAATGTTGAGCAAGAACATGATTAACTGGATGGCATATGAGCCGGATGACCCGGAATGCCAAGAGTGCTTTGCTTTTCCCATGTGCATGGGAGGGTGCCCCAACCACGCCTTAAACGGTGAGGGGAAACGTTGCGTTTCCTTCCGGTATGATGCCGAGCAAAAAATGCTGCTCTCCCAGATGATGAATACGGCAAAACGGGGTGCGGGGCAAAATGAGGCTGATGCTTAATCTCTGTAGAAAATATATACTGGGCGGTCGATTCTACGCCTATCTTGTCGTAACAGTTTTGGTCGGGCTGCTTGCGCTTGCGGGTCCCTTTCTTACCGGCATAGTGGTAAACCGATTGGCGATGCCGGCCAGCGCCGATCTTGCCGCCGTTCTCGTTTGTTGCCTTATTTTGGTTGCGGTCCAAGCGGTTCGAGCGGGACTAGTGTATTGCTCAGAGATGCTGTACATCAACCTTCAGTCGCATGCGGGGTTCGGCTTAAATGCGGATACGCTTGAGCACGTGAAGCACCTTCCCCAGGCATTCTTCGAGGGCTTCAACGCGTCGTATTATAACCAGCAAATCAATCACGACGCTAATGACCTTGTCATCTTCGTAATCAACTCGGTTGTGGGGGTTTCAAGCAACGTTATCACCCTTTTGTCCGCCCTGTTTGTTCTCGGTAGCCTGAATATCAAGTTGAGTGTGGTCTGCCTTGTTCTTGCGGCAGCGAGTGCCGCCTTTTATGCGGTTTCACGCGCAAGGCTGTTTGAGAGAAGTTTTGACGTACAAGAGCAGAGCGCGAGGTTTTTTTCCTGTCTACAAGATCAGTTGGAGAAAGTTGATTTCATCCGCAAACATGCTTTGTTCGATAGGTCCCGCGCTGTACTGGTCGAAGCTTTTAATGGGCTCTATCCAACGATGAGAGCAAATCAGGAAGTAGGGTCTAGATTTACCTTTGGCAACGCGTTGGTCGCTTCCGCCGCTCAAGGATGTCTTCTTGCTGTGGGCGCGGTTGAAGTGATGGGCGGGAGACTGTTGCCGGGTTTTCTCGTGACTGCTGTTGGATATTATTCGAACTTAAGCTCAGCGGTACAGTATTTGTTGGGCTGGGGAAGGGATTACCAGACTAATCGCGTATGCTATGAGCGGCTGAAAAGAATTTGGGATGTCCCGGTTGAAGCGAATGGCAAATTGGCGCTTGATCCGATTGAGGAAATCCGTCTTGAGAACATCAAGCTACGTTATCCAGGGGCGGAAAGGGTCGCTTTAAGCATTGAGGGGCTCGTGTTTTCCAGGGGTCGGCTATATGGAATCTCGGGGCCGAATGGTTCGGGGAAGAGCTCGCTGCTGTCAGTGATATTGGGGTTATATCCAGATGACACAGAAGGGGCCGTTCGCTACGACGGGGTGTCACAGCGTTGCATCGACCGATACGCATTGCGGCGGTGTCGAGTCAGCATTACGGAGCAAGAACCCCCTATCGTTGAGGGGACGATTCTCGATAATCTTACGCTGCTTTCTGATGATTACGAGATGGATAAGCTGAATCGGATGCTTGCCATATTGGGGCTAGACGAAATGATTGCCTCTGTGGAGAACGGGGCAGCGGCGATGCTTGACGGCGGGAAAGGAGGGGTGTCCGGCGGGGAGAAGCAAAAGATTGCAATTGTGAGACAGCTGTTGAAATCGCCGGACGTTATGCTTTTTGATGAACCGACCTCAGCACTTGATGCGAAGAGTCGAGGCGCGCTGATCAAATTGCTTCACGAAGTTAAGAGAGACCATATTGTAATCGTTGTCACTCATGACGAGGAGATGCTTGCCGCCTGTGACGAGGTCATTTCGATGCCTGGATGATTATCGGATTGTGACGTTGAAGACCAAGAAGCTCGAAATGGCGTGGATTATGGGTAGGTCTACGGGTGCGCCGTCGGTGTCCTGAGACTCAGCCGCTCGGCAAGAAGGTTTTATAGCGTGTTTGCCCAGGGGGGTCCCTTTGTCCGGTAGTGACAAGGGGACCTTTCTTTTGCTCCCCTCTTGCGGCGGAGGGGGACACCATGCGCCTATGCAGGACGAACTGCGCGTTCTTGTCGAATGATGGGCTATGTGTAGAGATGATGGTCTCGGGTAGAGGCCGTGTCGCACTCGGCTGCGACGAACCAGGCATTCAATCTTCATCCGGGAGGGCCTTGGCAAGACGAGCAGGGCGAAGACCTTGGCGACGTTCGAGGGCCGTGTGACGCCCGGCTCCACGCTCATCCACGACATGGAGGGCGCGCACATGACGCTTGTCAACAAGCTGTCACTGAAGAGCCAGCGCTACAACGCGAAGCTGCTCAAGTGCGTTCCCGACGGCCAGAACCCGCTGGGGCCCGTGAACCGGATGCGCTACTTCATGCAGAGCTTCCTGAGGGTTCACCCCGGCTCCAACCGGGACGACATGCAGGGCTGTGGCTATGAGTCCGCCCGAGGACAAGCTTGAGAAGGTCGCGATGGTGCTCGATCGGGCAATGCGATACCCGAAAACGCTCAGGTTCAGGCAGTTCTATGCAAGAAGGCCCAGCTCAGATGAGTTCGACGAGTAATATTTATCAACACAGTGCAAGGGGGATTTTATTTGTATTTCATCCGTGTTGAGCTTCACACGGTGCGCGACTCATCGCAAACTGGCGGTCGCAGCGGAAAGAAAACCGACTGTAGACGAACGATCGAAATCGGGAGCAGATAGCCACCGGATGCTTTTCGGTCTCCTACGCGTCGACCTCCGCGATTTCTTCTGCGTCTCGCCAAGTTGAAAGGAGCGATGTCGAAAACTCCTTTTCGGTTAGCGTCAAGACATCCTTCACGCAAAACCCTTTCAATTTGTCAGGAAGCCCAAAGCGTGCTTTTCTCCTAATCGAACTGGCAACTCGCTTCAACGCGGTCTTGTTCTTGTCCTCGTTGTATACCAAAACAAAGACGCAGTGCTCGCGAAACCATCTCGTCCTCTTTCCCCACAGGTCCGAGCAGATCAAAACGCTGTCCTTGCACTTCTCGATGAGGGCGTCCCTTTGGCCAAGATTGATACCAAACTCTTCGTCATCCTTGGGATTGAGCCTCTTCCCCAGCGTCTCCTTCAGACTGCCGTTCTTAAATTCGACTAGATATAACGTTTCCCGGTCGCAATACAGCGCATCGGCGGAGCGCGGGAGTTGCATCCACCTATTGACCTTTTTGCAGTAGCATTCTTTAACAGAGTCAAAATTGACAACAGGGAAATCGTCATCCACAAGAGAGACGCTCCCGTCTCTGGATGTTTTGGAGATGGTCGACGTGCAGTCCCTTAGGATACAGGTCCTGCAACGGGAGCAACCATCGCTGCCATCTGGCACCGCGGGAGAGTTCGGATGAGGGCAGGAGGCGCACAGGTCGCTACTCAAGGCCGTACTCCTCCCTCTCAAGCGTATCAAAAGGAGCCGCCAGCTTCTCGTAGGCGACCTCAGTCGAGCCGGTTATATCGGCAAAGCGAGAGCGTCCATCAGTGCAGGTCTCCGCAAGATAATATGAGCACAATCCATCAACAGCGTGCTTCTTAGAATACACTTCGATCGCATTCAGGAAATATGGACTATGGGTGCTCATTAAGACGTGCATCCCGAGCTCTTTCTGGAGCAGCACGATTATCTCGGCGAAGGCCAGCTGCCATGCAGGATGAAGATGAATCTCGGGTTCATCGAGGATAATAGTCCCTCCGGCATCTAGCGCGCCGGACTTCAAGAGCACCTTCATGATGGCGAACGTCTTCAAGCCAGCAGAAAGGTTCCCAGGCTCCAACCCCCGAGCGAAGCCCTCTTCGAGATACGTAAGGTGACCGCGACTTTCGCTCCTCTCGAAATGCCCCGGACATAAGGAGGAAACCTTGTCCATGAGAACCTTCAGGTGTCGCTCCTTCGCGATCTCTTCGAACAGCGAGGACTCGCTGTCATCGTTACGGATGGTCGCCTGAATCAAATCTTGCCGCAGCTCCTCCTGGTGTCCAAGGAGGGGCTTGAACCGAAAAGCGGGGCCGTAGGGTCCTCCGAGAGAATCGATCAGGAACGGGTCGTCCAGATAATGCGCCCTGAATCGCAAAACCCTCCTATCGTGCACCTCCGCCACCTCGTCACTTGCAACCGAGAAAACCGTAGATGCGTCCTTTATCTGGAGTTCGACCTTCCCGGGCTCTTCGCCGAAAACCGAATTGATCTGGCCGTTGAACTCGCTTCGGAACCTGTTTGTCGCAATCGCACGAAATACCTCATCATCGGAGATATCCATGATCTCGATAATCTGATCGGCAACTCCTGCTACGCCATTCGTGAAATCGGATTCGATCTCACGGGAGATCTCCTCCCCGTAATACTCCTTTATCTCATCAATAAGCTCGTCCCTCGTGCACTCGCCCGAAAAAACCCTGTCGATGAAACTATTCATTCTTCCAGCAGTTCGCCTGTGGCGAGACGTGGAGTCGAGAGGGCTTCCCACATATGCCTTCCTGATGGCGCGCTCAACACTATTGCGCCTCATGCGGTCGATTTTGTTCTCCGAATCGGACATGCTGTTGAAGGCCGCATAAAGCGCTTTTCCAACCGTGCTTTTCCCCGTCCCGTTCTCCCCGGCGATCACGGCAATACCATTAATCTCGATATCGGCCTCAGCGACCCTGCCGATGTTTTTCATCTTGATTTTCAATGCATATCACCAGCTCTAAACTCGCGAGACTCAATAGCTCGATTATCGCACAGAGAGATCGACTTCTCGAGGACTCCCTAAATGGAACGCGCGGTGAGGACATGGCTCGCCGCCGTCCGCTTCGCGTTCGCGCGGGGGAAGGTGACGACCAGGGACCTCTCCGGGCTCATCGAGAGGAGCGCCAGATTCTCCTCGTCCATTTGAACTGTATCGTATTCAAGGACACTTGACTTAGAGGAATGGCGTTGAGCGGCGATAATCGTTTCAGCGCCAAAAAGAAAGGAGTGTCAGTCATGGCAGACGGGCCCTCCTACACAGCGGGGTACCGCGCCGAGGCCGCAGACTTCGCCGCCGCGTCGGGGAAGCCCATCGCCCAAGTGGCAGCCGACCTCGGCATCAACGAGAAGACCCTGGGAAGATGGGTGACGGTCAGGAAGAAGGAGCTGACCAACCACCCGGTCGCGGCGGCCGCAAGTGCATGCGCGAGCTCGAGCCCGAGAACGAGCTCCTAAAAGGCCCCGACCTCACATTGGAGGCCGGGGCCCGTAGATTTTGGAATATGCCTAGAAATCTACCGCGGTTGAGTGCTACTCGGCGTCGGCGAAGCCGTTGGGGTTGTGGCTCTGCCAGTTCCAGCTATCGCGGCACATGTCCGCGATGTCGTACTGGGCCTTCCAGCCCATCATGCGCTCGGCCTTGGAGGCATCGCACCAGTTGGCAGCGATGTCGCCGGCGCGGCGCTCGCGGATCACATAGGGCAGCTCCTTGCCACAAGCCTTGGAGAAGGCGGCGACGACCTCGAGTACCGAGGTGCCGGTGCCGGTGCCCAGGTTAAAGATCTCGACGCCGGTTTTGCCGTTCATCCAGTTAAGGGCGGCAACGTGACCAGAGGCCAGATCGCACACGTGGATGTAGTCACGCACGCCGGTGCCGTCGGGGGTGGGGTAGTCGTTGCCAAAGACCTGAACGGCCTCGAGCTTGCCCACGGCGACCTGGGCGACATAAGGCACCAGGTTGTTGGGGATGCCCTTGGGGTCCTCGCCGATCAGGCCCGACGGATGGGCGCCGATGGGATTGAAATAACGGAGTAACACGACGTCCCACTCGGGGTCGGCGGTGTGGACGTCCATAAGGATCTGCTCGATCATCCACTTGGTCCAACCATAGGGGTTGGTCGCGGGCTTCTTAGGATCCTCCTCGGTGACGGGCGGGTTGTCCGGGTCGCCATAGACGGTCGAGGAGCTCGAGAAGATGATGGACTTGCAGCAATGGTTGCGCATGACGTCGATGAGCACCAGGGTGTTCTCGATGTTGTTGTGGTAGTACTCGACGGGCTTGCTCACCGACTCGCCGACGGCCTTAAAGCCGGCAAAGTGGATGACGCGGTCGATCTGATGGGTATCGAAGATCTTGTTCATCGCATCGCGGTCGAGCACGTTGGCCTCGTAGAAGGTGAGGTTCTTGGCGGCCTCGTCGCCCACGATGGTCTTGACGCGGTCGACGGCGACGGAGCTGGAGTTGGAAAGATCATCGACGATGACGACCTGGTAGCCACCTTCGAGCAGCTGAACGACGGTGTGCGAGCCGATAAAGCCGGCGCCACCGGTAACGAGGACGCAGGTGTCTTTGGGGTCGAGTGCTTTGGACATGTAGTCTCCTATCGAATCAGGAACACTTCTTCAGGGGAGTATAGCGCAGGCAGGGACGCCCAAATCGTGCGCTGTGGGAAAAGCAGAGGATTGTGCTAACGTACTCATAGAAGAGCTTGCGTACGCATAACCTGATCTTTGGCATTTGCTTACGGGCCGCTGACCTTGTAGTTTCCTGCCGTTCGTGGAAATCGTTGGGACGCGCCATATGTACGCTAATATGTATGAGTTGAGCGACATATAAATAAACATGTAACGGAGTACATATGTCACCAAACAGCGATTCCATCCTTTCCCAGGAGCTCTCGCGCCGCACTGCCCTCAAGGCCCTGTTCGGCGCCGCTTCTGCGGCAGTTCTTTTTGGCCTGCCCGCTCGCGCCCATGCGGCGGAGGCTTCCAAAGAAACAACCGATAAACTGAATGCCGCCCAGGCCCAGCTCGACGAGGTTCAGGCCCAGCTCGACAGCATCGCAAATGAGTATGCGGCGCTGGCCAACAAGAATGCCCAGACCCTCAACGACATCGAGAATGTCCAGGGCAAGATTGACGACACGCAGGCCCAGATCGATGAAAAGAAGGCCGAGCTCAAGAAGAAGCGCAACGACCTTTCCGATCGCGTGGCCGCTAGCTACAAGTCCGGCGGCACGAACATCCTGCCGCTGCTGCTGGCCTCTGGCTCGTTTGAGGAACTCGTCGCCAACGCGCATTACGTTGAGAAGATCAACAAGAGCGACCGCGACGCCATCGAGGACATTCAGACCATCCAGGAAGAGCTCGATGCGCAAAAGACCGAGCTCGAGTCGCAGAAGGCCGACTTAGAGAAGCTCAAGGACCAGCAGACTGCCCAGATGCAGGACATGCAGGCCAAGCAGCAAGAAGTCCAGACGGTTCTGAACGGCCTCTCTGACGATGTCAAGGAGCTCATGGCTCAGCGTGATTCCGAGATTCTCGCTGCCGCCCAGGCCGAGGAGGCCGCTAGGAAGGCCGCCGCTGCCGCGGCCGCCGCGAACAAGAACAATTCCTACTCGGGTGGTTCGAGCTCGGGTGGCGGATCGTATGCGCCCGGAACTCCGCAGCAGAATGCCGGCTCGGGCAAGCAACAGGCCGTCGTCAACGCGTGCTACTCCACGCCTTCGCCGGGTCAGAACTGGTGCGCGGCGTGGGTCACCAATGTCTTCCGTAACGCCGGCGTTGGCTACTTTGGAGGCAATGCGTGCGACATGTTTAACGCCTGGTGCTATAGCTCCGACCGCTCGGCGCTGCAGGTGGGCATGATCGTGGCCGACTCATCGCATAGCGGCACGGGTGCTCCGGGCCTTATCTACGGTCATGTGGGTATCTACGTTGGCGGCGGCATCGTTATGAGCAACGAGGGCGCCATTACGTCTAAGTCGCTTGACTCGTTTATTAGCTTCTATGGCACTGGCTCTGGCGTGCGTTGGGGCTGGCTCGGCGGTATTGCGCTGTCGTAGCTGCGGCTTGGTCCGGGACAGTCCGAGAGGCATAAGGTTGCCTGCTCGGGCAGTCCTGCTCGCACGGAGAGCACATTAAGTGCTCTCCGGCTCGTGCGGAACTCGCGATCAACCTTATGCCTCTCGGACTGTCCCGGCCCTCTCGGATTCGGGGCGCGGCACACCGGACTGGTTGTCTGAATTAAAGAAAGTGAAGGCCCCTTTCGGGGCCTTCTTTTTATAAAAATTCGCCTACTCGGTGGACTTCGGGTTCTAGGTCTACGTTGAATTGGTCTTTGACGGTTGCCTGGATGTGGCGGATGAGTTCGTCGACATCGGCGGCGGTGGCGTGGTCGGCGTTGACGATGAAGCCGCAGTGCTTCTCGCTCACCTGCGCGCCGCCAACGGCGTGTCCTCGCAGGCCGGCATCCATGATGAGTTTGCCGGCAAAGTAACCCTCGGGGCGCTTGAAAGTGGAGCCGGCACTCGGCATGTCGAGCGGCTGTTTGTCCTCGCGGCGCTGGCGGTAGTCGTCCATGTCGGCCTTGATCATCGCGGCGTTGCCCGGGGCGAGATTGAAGGTGGCCGAAAGCACGATAAAGCCGTCATCGGCGATGCGGCTCTTTCGATAACCCAGGTTGAGCTCGTCGACATCGAACTCGATGATATTGCCGCTGCCGCGGGTGCCGTCGTCGAGCTGGCGAGCGGGTTTGTAGACGCGCACGGACTCCAGCACATCGGCCATGCAGGCACCGTAGGCACCGGCGTTCATGTAGCAGGCGCCGCCGACCGATCCGGGGATGCCCGAGATGGGCTCCATGCCGGTGAGACCGGCCTCGGCTGCCGCCGCGGCGACATCGGAAAGCAAGGCGCCGGCCGCCGCCGTGACGTGCGTGCCGTCGACCGTAATGTCGGAGAGGCCTTCGCCCAGCGCCACGACGACGCCACGGATGCCCTTGTCGCCGACGAGCAGGTCGGAGCCGTTGCCCACGATGGTAAGCGGCAGGTCGCAGCGATAGCAGGTATCGAGCGTGGCGACGAGGCCCTGCTCAGTATCGGGCGTGACAAAGACGTCGGCCGGGCCGCCGATCTTAAACGTGGTGTGCTCGCGCATGGGCTCGCTCATCAACACGTTGTCCTCGCCGGCAACGCCAGCAAGTGCGCACAGCAGGTCCTCGTTAAAAAAGTCGTTCTCGTGCATACGAATATCCGCCTTTTGGTGGTCGTTGTCATCAATCGATTGCAATATACCCCACCCGGACGGATTTGGTGCGCTGGCGGCGATAAAACAGCCGTCTACCGGATTGGTAAAGTGTTTATCACCGAGGTAGAGGGGTAGTCGCTATACTTTCAAGAGATTGCGCGTAAACCCGGAAGGAGCGAGATGGCCAACAAAGTCACCCTCAAGCAGATCGCCCAGGAGGTGGGGCTTTCCCCCTCGTCGGTCTCGCTTGTGCTCAATAATCGGCCCTGTCGCATCTCGGAAGAAAACCGCAAGCTCATCAAAGAGGTCGCGGCGCGCAACCACTATGTTCCCAACCAGATTGCGCGCAGCCTGGTCATGCGCGAGTCGCGCACGCTGGGCCTTATCGTCCCTAACATCGAGAGCCGCTTTTTTGCCTCGCTTGCCGGCAGCTTGGAAAAGCGCTGCCGCGAGGACGGCTATGCGCTCTTTATTACCAGCTCGGGCGGAAGTGCCGACGACGATCTGGAGCTGCTGCGCCAGCTGGTGACGCGCGGCGTCGACGGTGTCTTCCTGGTCGTAGGCGACGAGTTCTCCGACGACCGCGCCCTGCGCGAAGAAGTCAGCCATCTGCCTATCCCTGCCGTGATGGTCGATCGTGCCATTGAGGGGCTCGAGTGCGACAAGGTGATGTTCGACCACGAGATGGGTGGCTACATGGCCACTCGCTATCTGATCGAGCAGGGCCACCGTCGCATTGCCTGCTTGGTTAACGCGCGCCGTTCCAATACGGGGCGTAAGCGACTTGCCGGCTATGAGCGCGCGCTGCGCGAGGTTGGCCTGCCTATCGACGCACGTTTGGAGTTTGAGAGCGAGTACTACATTCCGAGTGCCTATGAGGCCTCGGAGGCGGTGCTCGCAACTGATGCCACCGCTGTGTTCGCAAGTTCGGATAACATCGCCCTCGGTCTGCTCAAGCGCTTGCACGAGATGGGGAAGAGCATCCCGGGCGATATCTCGGTGGTGAGCTATGACAACTCGGCGGCCGACGTTCTCTTTGAGCCGGCGCTGACCGCGATTGAGCAGGATCCTGGTGTCCTTGCGGAGCATGCTTTTGGCTGCATGTCCAAGCGTCTTGCCGGTAGGGGCGGCAGGCGTGCCGAAGAGGTCGTCCTGGAGCCGGCGCTTATCGTTAAGGGCAGCGTGCTCGAACTTACCGAATGTAGCTAAACGTACTTGTTTGTTTGCATAGATTGCATGCGGAGTGTCTGCTATTTGCCGGCAGGCACCCCGGCCCTCGTCCGTGAACTCTTCCGCTGGGCGAGCCATAGACGCCACGCACCGATGCGATAAAGCAGTGGCTTGAAATTGGTGCTATATTCGGCTTGAGTTGTTTAATGCTAGTACGGGAGGCTGATATGGGGCTGTTCAAGAAGAAAAACCCGCAGGATGCCTTTGATTCCGATGTGTTTACCATCACGGATACGATTTTGGACCCGCCTCGGTTTACATTTTTGCCGGCTATCTACCAGGATGCCACGCGCCGCAAGTGGGCCGTGCATCAGCGCGGCGGTGAGCCGAAGATTTTTGACTATGCGGACGTGCTGCAGTGCGAAGTGGCCGAGGCGGGCGATCCGGAGGCCGAAGAAGCGGTCTCTAAACAGGAATTTGCCCAGCGTATCCTGGCAAATCCTGCCAAGGCGGCGAAAATAAACGCTGCCAAGCGTAATATGTGTCTTGGTATGGGCGTTGTTGTGGCGGTTCAGACGGGAAAAGACGAGGTTTCCAAATTAGAGATTCCCGTTATGACCGACGAGGTCAAACGCGATTCAAGTCTATATAAGTCGTATCGGAATGTCGCCGAGAAGATCAAGGCCGAATTTGATGCCATGGGAGGGCTGGCCTAATTTTGGCGGCATACGTGTCTGAATGAGGAGTCTGTGCAATGACAGGCGAATCTTATGCAATCCCCCCCAAAGATCGTGCTGTTGAGGGAATTCTTTGGTATATCCAGCACCATCAGCTTGCCGGCGGCGATCGCCTGCCGGCCGAGCGCGTGCTGTGCGAAGAGATTGGCGTTTCGCGTACGGCGTTGCGTGCCGGTATCACGCGGCTTATCTCGTGTGGAACGCTCGAGAGCCGTCGCGGATCGGGCACGTATGTGTGTCCTCCCAAGCCGCTGAACATTTTCCAGGAAACGTATAACTTTTCCGATGCTGTGCGGACTGCCGGCCTGCACCCCTCTTCTCGTCTGGTTTCCACCGGGACCATCGAGGCGGATGAGGCGCTTGCCGACAAGCTTGGGGTGGCTGTAGGCGCTCCCTTGCTCCGCATGCAGCGCGTTCGACTTATTGAGGGCGAGCCGACGTCAATCGAGACGGCTCACGTTAACCTGTCCCTGTGCCCATCGCTTATCGAGCACGATTTTGAGTGCGAGAGCCTTTACGATGTCTTGCTCAAAGAAGGTGGCGTGCGTGTTGAGCATGGACGTGAGCATATCTCCATCTCGCGTTTGAACGCCGAAGAGGCCGAGCTGCTCCAGCAAGAAGAGGGAACGCCGGTGTTCTATGAGAGCTCGATCGAATTTGATAAGGACATGCGTTTTGTGGAGCATTGCAAATCGGTGATTTTGCCCACAAAGTTCCGCTTTGCCGATAACGGCGAAGAGAACGGCATGAGGAGCGTGGCAGGTGAACAATGGCTGAAACAGTAGATGCCACCCCGGTTTATATGCGCATTCGACGCCGCATCGAGGAACGTATCGAGCGCAGTATATATCCCATGGGTTCCATGATTCCGTCCGAAAAAGACCTTGCCGAGGAATTTGGTACGACACGCTTGACCATCCGAAGCGCTGTCGATGAGCTGGTTCGGCGCGGGCAGATTCGCCGTGTTCGGGGAAAAGGTGCCTTTGTGGCGCAGAAAGTACCTGCTTTTTTTGAACGCACGGTCGGTTTCCGTGAATCGGTCCGTGCTTCGGGCGGCGAGCCGTCCGTCCGTATTCTCGCGCGTTCCAAGCGTTATGCGGGGCCATATTACGCCGGCCTGTTTGGCATCGCCGAGGACGACCTGCTCTATTCCGTTCGACGCCTGAACTGCATAAACGGTAGCCCCGTATCGATTGAGACGGCGCTGATTCCCTGCCTGCTGTTCCCAACCATCGAAGATATTGACGTGTCGGTCTTCAGTTTGTACGAGACCTATGAGATGCTGGGCCGAAAGCCAGTCATGGCACAGGAAAAGCTCGATATCGAAGCGCTGGGCGCACGAGATGCCGGCCTCCTTGGACTGGAACAGGGCGATCTTGTTTTGCTTTTGGAATGCGTGAGCTATGACGCGAGCGGTCAGGCTATTGAGTATGTAAAGTCCTTCAATCGTGGCGATACGGGCGGCTACACCTATACGTACTAGCTGGTATTTTGTGAATAACGGCTGGGAAACTAACCAGTTTTGATCGTTGGGTCAGCTGTATATACAACCTTACAGGGCTCAAAATCGACCGTTCGCCGATGGGGATAAATTAATCGACAAAGAGGTATCAAAAAGCCGTAACCTATAACTGTGATTGGTATCAAATACTAATGATTTGTTACGAGGTGAGACGATGAAGATGCTCGATTACGTTCAGCTTGCCCATGTGCGTATGGGGGAGAACCTCGAGCGTTCGTCTGAGCTGGTAGCGCAGCTCGTTGATATTTTCCAGCCCGGTTCTTTTGACGCGCTGCGCATCGTTGCTTCGGGTTCGTCGCGCCATGCCGCCGATTGCGCCCGCGATTACCTGCAAGATGCCCTGCAAATGCAGGTGTCCGTTGTGACGCCCGAGGCCTTCGTTGATTTTGAACACACCTATCCGCAGCATGCGCTCAACATTGCCGTTTCGCAGAGTGGCTATTCGACCAATACGATTGCGGCGCTCGATTACATGCGCGCACACGATATGGCTGCAGTTGCGCTCACGGCAAACGTCGAGGCACCCATCAAGGAACACGCTGACATCGTTCTTGACTACGGTGTGGGCGTCGAGTCGGTGGACTTTGTGACTCTGGGCGTCGAGGTGCTCGTTGAGTACCTGGTGCTCTTTGGTATTTACAGCGGTCAGGCGCGCGGAACGATTGACGCCAAGGGCGTTGCCCAGCGTCTTGACGACCTGCGCGAGGCCATCCAGGCCAATGCCGTGATGTGCAAGACCGCCGAGGCATATGTCCAAGACCACATGCTCGAGCTTTCTGAGCACACGCCCGCCATGGTCGTCGGCAACGGCCCCAACTATGGCGTTGCCGAAGAGGCGGCCCTCAAGCTGAGCGAGACCATCAAGATTCCTGCCATGCATCACGAAGGCGAGGAGTTCGTCCACGGTCCCGAGATGCAGATCGTTCCGGGCTATCTGGTGTTTATCGTCGACGATCCGCAGGGGTCGGAGCGTCTTGCGAATATCGCTGATGCGCTATCGAACGTTACGACAAAAGCGGTGCTGCTCACGGCCCATCCCAAGGGTAGGGCTCACGAGGTTGCGGTGCCTCAGGTGGCTCCGCTGCTCAGCGCAATTCCCAATCTTGTGTTCTTCCAGACGATTGCGGCCATGATAGCCGAGCGTCTGAAGTCATGGGACGTGCACCCGTATCTTGATGCTGTCTCCAAGCAAATGGAGGTCAAGGCAGAGGGCTACGAAGAGTCAGTCAATGCGCTTAAGGCCAAAGCGGCTGAGTGTTACGGAATGTAAGCGGGTTTTGATGCCCGTTGGCATGGGGGATGTGGAAACAACCCCAGAAAGGAGAGACAAATGAAGGAAACCGAGAAGATCGAGATCATGCATTTCGACCAGGAGGGCTATCTCGAGGACGGCAAGGCGCTCTACGAGACCGGCAAGAAGATGACCGCGCTCGCCGACAAGGTTGCCGACGAGGGCTACGACGCCGTGTTCCTGATGGGCGTCGGCGGCACTTGGGACGAGCTCATGCAGCTCGAGTACCTCATGAACAAGTTCGGCGACCGCGACCTCGAGGTCTACCTGATCCACGCCGCCGAGTGGAACGCCATGGGCCACAAGCGCATGACCGAGAAGTCCGTCGTGCTCACCGCCTCCGAGTCCGGTACCACCCCCGAGGTCCTCGAGGCCGTCAAGAAGATGAAGGGCATGGGCGTGCGCGTCTACGCCATGACCAAGCCCGAGGGCCCCATCGGCCAGGCTGTCGGCGCCGAGAACTGCGTCGCCATGGCTTCTGACCATGGTTCGGGCGGCTGTGAGAAGGGCTACTACCTCGCCGACTGCTTCGGCCTGCGCCTGCTCAACCGCCGCGGCTGCTTCCCCAAGTTTGACCTGTTTATCGAGCAGACCAAGGACATCTGGAAGGACATGCTCGATATCCGCAAGCGCTTCGAGCCGCGCGCCGAGGAGCTCGCCAAGAAGTACGCCCTGGCCCCCTACACCATGTTCATCGGCTCCGGCGCCCTGTGGGGCGAGACCATCCTCTTCTCGATGTGCATCCTGGAGGAGATGCAGTGGAAGCGCACCC
>RPYR01000088.1 GCA_008671285.1 Collinsella aerofaciens
ATCGCGCAAAGCTGGCAACAATACTTCTCGAACAACGTGAAGCCGCCCCGTAGGGCGGCCGCCCCAAGAGAGGTGATTCCATGAGAATCGATAAGCTAGCAATGACGTCGCGCGAGGCGCTGCAAACCGCCATGGGCACGGCTGCCGATGCGCAGGCCGGCGCGGTGGAGCCGATTCACCTGCTGTCCGCCTTGCTCGGTGCCGGTGAGCGCAATATCTCCGTGATCATCGAGCGCATCGGTGCCGACCCGGCTCAGCTCGCACGCTCCACACAAGATGCCATCGACCACGCGCCCAAGGTTTCGGGCGAGGGTCAGCAGATGGGTCTGTCCAATGAGCTCGTCCGCGTCATCGAGAAGGCCGAGAAAAAGGCCACCAAGATGGGCGACAGCTTTGTGGTGACCGAGCATCTGCTGATGGCGCTTGCCGAGGACAAGGGCGAGGCTGGTCGTGTGCTGCGCGACGCCGGCGTGACCAAGGAGCGTATCGAGCAGGTCTACGAGGAGCTGCGTGGCGATGACCGCGTGACGTCTGCCGAGGACAAGACCCAGTTTGAGGCGCTGGAGCAGTACGGACGCAATATCTGCGACCTTGCCCGCGCCGGCAAACTCGACCCGGTCATCGGCCGTACCGACGAGATCCGTCGTACCATCCAGGTCCTGTCCCGTCGCACCAAAAACAACCCCGTGCTCATCGGCGAGCCGGGCGTCGGCAAGACGGCCATCGTCGAGGGCATCGCCCAGCGTATTGTGGCCGGCGACGTGCCGAGCACGCTGCGCGACCGCGACCTCATCGAGCTCGACATGAGCGCGCTGGTCGCCGGCGCCAAGTACCGCGGCGAGTTCGAGGACCGCTTGAAGGCCGTGCTCAAGGAAGTGCAAAAGTCCGAGGGCAAGGTCATCCTGTTCATCGATGAGCTCCACACCATCGTGGGCGCGGGTGCCACCGAGGGCTCCATGGACGCCGGCAACATCCTCAAGCCGGCGCTTGCCCGTGGCGACTTACACGCAATCGGCGCGACTACGCTTGACGAATACCGCAAGTACATCGAGAAGGATGCGGCGCTCGCCCGTCGTTTCCAGACCGTGATGGTCAGCGAGCCTACCGTCGAGGATACCATCTCGATCCTGCGTGGCCTCAAGGAGAAGTACGAGATCTTCCACGGCGTGCATATCACCGATAGCGCGCTCGTGGCGGCCGCCGACCTCTCCGATCGCTACATTGCCGACCGCTTCCTGCCCGACAAGGCCATCGACCTGGTCGATGAGGCCGCAAGCCGCTTGCGCATGGAGCTCGACAGCATGCCGGTCGAGATCGACGCCACCACGCGTCAGCTCACCCAGCTGCAGATCGAGGAACAGGCGCTCATGAAGGAGACCGATGACGCCTCCAAGGAGCGTCTGGAGGTCCTGCGCCAAGAGATTGCCGAGGTCCAGGAAAAGCTCAACGTGCAAAAGGCCGGCTGGCTCAACCAGAAGAACGCCATCGATCACGTGCAGGAGCTTAAGGGCCAGCTTGACGAGGCCAAGAGCGAGGAGGAGCGTGCGACGCGCAACGGTGATCTGGGTCGTGCGTCCGAGCTGCGCTATTCCGTGATCCCGGGTCTGCAGCAGCAGATTCAGGAGTCCGAGGCCGCGCTCGAGGCGCAAAAGCAGCAGGACGGCGAGGGCCTCAACGAACAGGTGACCTCTGACGAGATCGCCGAGGTCGTGAGCGCCTGGACCGGCGTGCCCGTGTCCAAGATGATGCAGGGCGAGCTCGACAAGCTGAAAGGCCTGGAGGGTGAGCTGCATAAGCGCGTCATCGGCCAGGACGAGGCGGTGTCCGCTGTCGCCGCGGCCGTGCGTCGCAGCCGTGCGGGCCTCTCCGATCCGGACAAGCCCATCGGCAGCTTCTTCTTCCTGGGCCCCACCGGCGTAGGCAAGACCGAGCTCGCCAAGGCGCTGGCCGAGTGTCTGTTCGATGATGAGCGCGCGCTCGTGCGTATCGACATGTCCGAGTACATGGAGAAGTTCAGCGTCCAGCGTCTGATCGGTGCGCCCCCGGGATATGTGGGCTACGACGAGGGCGGCCAGCTCACCGAGGCCGTGCGCCGTCGTCCGTACTCCGTGATCTTGCTCGACGAGATGGAAAAGGCTCACCCGGATGTCTTTAACGTGCTGCTGCAGGTGCTCGACGACGGCCGTCTGACCGACGGTCAGGGTCGCCAGGTGTCCTTCAAGAACACGATCATTATCATGACGTCTAACGTGGGCTCCAAGGCTATCGCCGATCTGTCCGGTAAGGACGAGGAGGAGATGCGCCATCAGGTCGACGTCGCCATGGCTCAGACCTTCCGCCCCGAGTTCCTCAACCGTATCGACGATATCGTAGTGTTCCATCCGCTCGGCATGGCGCAGATTGAGAAGATCGTCGACATCCAACTCGCCGACGTCCGCGCGCGCCTGGCCAAGGAGCGCATGACGCTTGCCATCACCCCGGCGGCTAAGCAGATGCTCGCCGTGGGCGGCCTGGACCCGGTCTTTGGCGCCCGTCCGCTCAAGCGTCTGGTTCAGCGCGAGGTCGTGGATGCCATCGCCGCCGCCATCATCGACGGCACGGTGCGCGAGGGCGATCAGGTGACGGTCGATGTCGACAAGGACGGCGGCTTTACCGTCGTGTGCGACAACACGCCGGCGGCCACCTACGAGGTCCCCGACGC
>RPYR01000070.1 GCA_008671285.1 Collinsella aerofaciens
GCCTTGATGGCACAGAGCGCGAACATGGATGCGTCGGAGCTTGCACGCGATATCGCGGCCGGCCTAGCATCGGCAACGACGGCAACGGAGCGCGCGGCACTGGTGCCCGCAGAGCTCGTCGAGGCCATTCAGCAACTAAAAACCCAACGTGACGCGGTGATCCTGGCGCACTATTACGTGGCGCCCGAGGTCCAAGCCGTTGCCGATTACGTCGGCGATAGCTTCTACCTGGCAAAGCTCGCCAAAAGCCTGCCGCAGCAGACCATCGTGTTGTGCGGCGTGGAGTTTATGGGCGAGAGCGCCAAGCTGCTCAATCCCACTAAGACCGTGCTGCTGCCCGAGCCGGGTGCGGACTGTCCCATGGCGCACATGGTCAAGCGCGAGACGGTCGACGCGGCGCGCGCCGACTACGGCGACGACCTGGCTGTCGTCTGCTACGTCAACTCCACGGTCGAGATCAAGAGCTGGAGCGACGTGTGCGTCACCAGCTCCAACGCCGTCAAGATCGTGTCCGAGCTGCCGCAGCAGCATATCCTGTTCATTCCCGACCAAAACCTGGGCCGCTTCGTAGCCGAGCAGGTGCCACAAAAGCACGTCATCCTCAACAACGGCTACTGCCCGCGCCATCACATCATCACCGTCGAGCAGATCGTCGACGCGACGGAGGCCCACCCCGACGCGCTCGTGCTGGCGCACCCCGAGTGCAAGGCCGACGTCCTGGCCGAGGCCGACTACATCGGCTCCACTGCCGGCATCATCAGGTATGCCGAGGAGTCCGACGCGAGCGAGTTCATTATCGTGACGGTCCGCGGCGTGCTCTACGAGCTCGAGCGCCGCTGCCAGGGCACTGGCAAGAAGTTCTACTTCCCCGCGGTGCAGCCCACCTGCGTCAACATGGATCTCATCACGCTCGAAAAGCTCGTGCGCTGCCTGGAGACGGGCGAGGGCGAGGTGCAGATCGGCGTGTCGGACGAGGCTGCCGACCAGGCCAAGCTCACGCTCGACCGTATGCTCGAGTACGCAGCGCGCTAGAACAATGTTGCATGAGGGACGGTCCCTTATGTCACATTACAAGGGAGAGGATTCCTGTGGAAACCAAGCAATACCCCGATATGGAGTGCGACGTCGTTATTGCCGGCTGCGGCGTGGCGGGTCTGTACGCGGCGCTCAACCTGCCGACGAGCACGCGCGTGATCATGCTCTCCAAGGGCGCGGTCGACGAGTGCGACTCGATGCTCGCGCAGGGCGGCATCTGCGTGCTGCCCGAGGGCACGGACTACGATGCCTTCTTTGAGGACACCATGCACGCCGGCCATTACGAGAACCGCCGCGAGAGCGTCGACATCATGATCCGCTCGAGCCGCTCGGTCATCAACGACCTGCTAGCGATGGGCGTGGATTTTGAGCGCAAGGCCGATGGCAGTCTCGACTTTACCCGCGAGGGCGCGCACAGCCGTCCGCGCATTGCCTTCCATGCCGATATCACCGGCAAGGAGATTACGACCAAGCTGCTTCAGGCTGTCCGCAAGCTGGACAACGTGCAGATTTTTGAGCACGTGGCCATGACCGACATCCTAACGGGCGAGCGTGACGGCGCCACGGTGTGCACCGGCGTCGTCGCCGTTCCCGTGGACGAGAACAGCTCGGTTCGTCCTGCCGACGAGCTGGCAAATGCCGCCGAGGGCGTGCATGCCGGCGAGCCGTTTAAGATTCATGCCCGCCACACGCTGTGGGCGACGGGCGGTATCGGAGGCGTATACGACCATTCGACCAACTACCCGCAGCTCACGGGCGATGCCTGCTACATTGCTCAGGAGCATGGCATTAAGATGGAGCACCTGGACTACGTGCAGATTCACCCCACAGGGCTGTTCTCGCCGCAGCCGGGCCGCACCTTCCTGATCAGCGAGAGCTGCCGCGGCGAGGGCGCGATTTTGCTCAACGCCGCTGGCGAGCGCTTTACCGACGAGCTTCAGCCGCGCGATGTGGTCGCCGCCGCCATTCGCGAGCAGATGAAGCAGGACGGCACCGAGCACGAGTGGCTGAGCTTTGCCCCCGTCGAGCGCGATGTGGTGACCGGGCACTTTGCCAACATTCGCGCACGTTGCCTGGAGGACGGCCGCGACATCTTGGACGAGCCCATCCCCGTTACGCCCACGCAGCACTACTTTATGGGCGGCGTGTGGGTCGACAAGGACGGCCGCACCTCGATGCCCGAGCTCTACGCCGCGGGCGAGACGGCCTGCAACGGCGTTCACGGCAAGAACCGCCTTGCATCAAACAGCCTGCTCGAGGCGCTGGTCTGGGGTCGTCGCGCCGCGTGGTATATGCGTACCGGCGAGTCACTGGCCGTGGAGCAGGCAGGCGATCCCGCGCTCGATGGCCGTCATCGCGCCCTGGGCGCCGACACCCTGGCAATCGATGATTTGGCCCGTGCCGCCGGCACGCAGGCCGTGGAGGAGTAGACCATGAATCCCATTACCATGAAGCTCGTCGTCGATGATCTGATTCTGCAGGCCCTGCGCGAGGACATTACCTTTGAGGACGTGAGCACGGCGAGCGTGTGCCCCACGGCGCGTCCCGCCACGGTGGAGCTTATCGCCAAGGCCGACGGCATTATCGCCGGCCTGGACGTATTCGCCCGCACCTTTGAGCTGCTGGATCCGCAGAGCTCCGTGTTGTTCGATGTCTCGGATGGCGACGAGGTGCATGCCGGCGATCACGTGGGCCAGGTGCGCGGCGACGCGCGCGTGTTGCTTTCGGGCGAGCGCGTGGCGCTCAACTACCTGCAGCGCATGAGCGGCATCGCTACTTACACGCATCGGATGGCGGCTGCGCTCGAGGGCACCAAGACCGTGCTTGTCGACACGCGCAAGACCACACCGGGCATGCGTGTGTTTGAAAAGGCGGCAGTCGAGATCGGCGGTGGCAGCAACCACCGCTATAACCTGTCGACGGCTGTCATGCTCAAGGACAACCACATCGATGCCGCCGGTGGCGTGGCACGCGCGATCGAGATGGCGCGCGCTCATGCGTCGTTTACCACGACGGTCGAGATCGAGTGCGAGAACCTGGACATGGTGCGCGAGGCCGTGGAGGCCGGTGCCGATATCATCATGTTCGACAACATGACCCACGACGATATGGCTGCCGCGATTGAGCTTATCGCCGGCCGTGCCAAGACCGAGTGTTCGGGCAACGTGGACGCCGGCAATATCCGCGCGCTCGCCGACCTGGGCGTTGACTTTATTAGCTCGGGGGCGCTGACGCACTCTGCGCCGATTCTCGACCTCTCGCTCAAGCACCTGCGTCTGCTGGACGGTAAATAATGGACGCCCGCGAGCGTCGCCGTGCCATCATGGGCGTGCTCGAGCGAGCCAAAGACCCCGTCTCCGGTAGTGCACTTGCTCGCGAGGTGGGTGTGAGCCGCCAAATTGTCGTGCAAGACATCGCCCTGCTGCGTGCCGATGGACACGATATCGTGGCGACCAATCGCGGCTACGTGCTGCAGGAGGCCCCCAGCAGCCCCGCCGTGCCCACGCGTCTTGTTAAGGTGCGCCACAGCGTGGAGCAGGCGGGCGACGAGCTTACGAGTATCGTCGACGCGGGTGGCGCCGTGCTCAACGTGATCGTCAACCATCGTGTGTACGGCAAGATCACGGCCGACCTGGACATTCGCAACCGCCGCGATGTCGAGCGCTATCTGCGCGATATCGAGAGCGGCAAGAGCTTTCCGCTGCTAACGGTGACCAGCGGCTACCACTTCCATCGCATCGCCGCGGAGGATGAGCATGGCCTCGACGAGATCGAGGCCATGCTCAAGGAGAAGGGCTATCTGGCAGACCTGATGCCCTACGAGGATGATTTGTCCTAGCCCGACACCGTCTTTATAAGTTGCGGTGAAATAGTTCCTACAATCGGCATCTAAGCAATGAGCCAGGAACTATTCCACCGCAACTGCCCACACATGCAAAAGGAGGCCTCCGCGGCGATGCGGAAGCCTCCTTTTTTGTGCACGGTGTACTTTTGAGTGTGCAAGTGGGGGAGTTGTTACTCCTCGACGATCTCGGTGATCGCGCCAGCGGGGCAAGCGTCCTGGCAAGCGCCACAGGCGACGCAGGAGTCCTCGTCAGCGACGGTAGCGACGTCCTGGAGCTCCAGAACGCCAGCGGGGCAGGAGTCGACGCAAACGCCACAAGC
>RPYR01000146.1 GCA_008671285.1 Collinsella aerofaciens
TCGGCAACGACAAAGACCTCGATAAGCTCGGACGGATAGTCCTGGTCCTTGATGGAGCGTACGAGATTGGCAATTACGGCTTCCTCGTTATGCGCCGCGATAAAAAAGGCATAGCGATGGAGTTTTTTGGCCTTGGGAGGCGCGACCTCGCCACGAAGAGCGCCAATGACAAAGAAGACCACCTGGTACAGAAAGCAGACCGGGAGCAGCGTGACGACAATCTGGTTGAAGATCACGATGGGTGTGTTGGTTTGTAAAAAGGCGAGCATGCAGGCTCCCAGCAACGTGTAACGTAAACAATCGTATATCTTACCGCAGGCTTACCGAGTTCAAGAAACCACCTAATACTGGCTAGGCTTCGAGAAGACCGAGCTGCGGAACGATTTCATCTCCAACGGCCGTGCGACCGAGCGAGCGCGGAGCCAGATCGTCGAGAACCGCAGCGAGATCCCACGGCAACTCGTCACGGCACTCAATGCGCTTCCCCGTTACGGGATGATCGAACGCAACGCGCCAAGAATGCAGGAACTGCCTGGTCAGGCCCTGATCGGCACGCGCATCGCACTTGCCGTAGAGCGGATCGCCCACGCAGGCGTGGTTGATATGGCGCATATGCACGCGAATCTGATGTGTGCGGCCCGTAAACAGGTGGCACTCAACGAGCGTATAGCCGTCGTCAAAACGCGTGGAATCAAAGCGCTCGAGGACCTTAAAGGTCGTAATGGCCTGACGGGCAAAGGGGTCATCCGAAACCGCCATCTTCACGCGGTCGCGCGTGGAACGGGCAATACCGGTGTTGATAGTGCCCTCGTCCATGGCGATGTGACCGTGAACGAGCGTGATATAGCGACGGTCGAGCGTGCGCGTGCGGATGAGATTTTGAAGCGCGCGCTGGGTGTCGTCGTCTTTTGCCGCGAGCATAAGGCCCGAGGTATCGCGATCCAGGCGATGCACGATGCCGGGGCGGTCCTCACCCTGCACAGTACCAAGATGATCGATGCCGCAGTGGTAGACCAGAGCGTTCGCAAGGGTGCCGCTCTCGTGGCCATGGGCGGGATGGCACACCAGGCCCCGCTGCTTGGAGAGCACGATAAGGTAGTCGTCCTCGTAGCGGATATCGAGGGGAATGGCCTCGGGAATCACGTCGGTCGGGTCGTGCGGCTCGGGCAAGTCGACCGAGATGCGATCGCCGGCGCGTACGGCGTACTTTTTAGAGAGACAAGTCTCACCGTTGACGGCAACGGCGCCTCCCTCGATCAGATGCGCGCAGGCAGAGCGCGTGGGACAGCCATCGTTGGCGCCCAAATAGGCGTCAAGACGCTGACCAGCGGAATCGTCGGCAACAAGAATATGGATGTCGGCCATTAACGCTCATTCCTTTCGCGAATCTTGCGGGCACGCTCCCCACGCTGCTTGGCTTTGCGCTTAGCGCGGGCCTCATCACGGGCATTGAGCTCGGCAGTCGCATCAACCTCGCGGGCCGCGGGACTCAAGAACATGTAGCCGAAGAGGGCGAGCACAACGCCCACGGTAATGCCGATATCGGCCACATTGAAGACGGGAAAGTCGATGAAGGTGGTGGCAATAAAATCGGTCACGAAGCCAAAGGCCAGACGGTCGATCGCGTTGCCAATGGCGCCGCCCGCGACCATAGCCATGCCCACAACCTCCAAGCGAGCAAGCTGGGGCGCGCGAAGCAAGTACACGGCAATGGCGACAATGACCGCAAGCGCCAGCAAAGCAAACGCAACGCCATGCCCCTCGCCCATGCTAAAGGCAGCACCGATATTGCGGACAAACAGGAAGTCGATCACACCGGGGATAACAGTCACATGCAAAGCGTCGCCCACGGCACGAACCGCAAGCTTGGTCAGCTGATCAAAAAGCAGCACAACCAGCACCACCCCACCAGCAACACCTAACCGCCAGCGCAAAGGCGGCGTCATATCCCCAGCACGACCCAAAGAAATCCCCTACCCTCAAGATCATCGAATTACGTTTAATACAAAGAACTATCTTATATTGCCATACGCAGAACGCACGACATATCCACCAACGCAAGCGAAATAACCAGCTAAAAACGAAAGCGACATTCCGAATAACGGAATGTCGCTTGGACGTGACAAAAGTTGACGTTGGGGACGTTCTTGTTTGACAGTCGTTTAAGAACGTCCCCAACGGTTAGTTCAGCGCATCAGCGCAGCGTTTGCAGATGTGAGCGTGGCCGTTGTACTCGCCGACGGTGGTGCGGTAGTTCCAGCAACGGTCGCAGCACTCGCCCTCGGCTGCCTCGATAGCAACGGAGAGCTCCTCGCCCTGGGTCAGCTCAACATCGGAGACGATGTAGAACTCGGCCAGATCGACGGCCTTATCACCGGTCAGCAGCGCGTACATCTCGGCGGGAACGACCGCCTTGACGCGGACCTGCTGGCTCTTGGTGAAGGTGCCGGCAGAACGGGCATCCTCAAGGGCCTTGGTCACGGCGCTACGGAGCTCAAGAGAAGCCTCGAGCACGCCCTCAAACTCGTTGGCCTCATCGACCGTGATGGGCGACTTGTACCAATCGAGCAGCGCGGCGTACTTCTGGTGATCGACGCAGCCGGCGGGCGCATATGCCATGGCCTCGTCGACGGTGTAGGACAGGATCGGCTGCAGGTCGCGCATGAGCATCGAGAAGAGCTCGGCCAGCACGGTCTGGGCGCTGCGGCGCTCGAGCGAGCCGGGCTTATCGCAGTACAGACGGTCCTTCAGGGCGTCGAGGTACACGTTGGAAAGCTCGGTAACCACGAAGTCATAAAGCGCACGGTAAGCGCGCGGGAAATCGTAGCAAGAGTAAGCGTCGTCGACCTCGGCCTGAACCTGGGTCAGACGGGCAACCATGAGCTTGTCGAGCGGCAGCAGGTCGGCAAAGGCGACACCGTCGGTCTCAGGCTCAAACTGGCCCTCGAGCTCGGAAAGCAGGAAGCGCAGCGTGTTGCGGAAGCGACGGTAGGCATCGGACGTACGAGCAAGGATCTCGTGGTCGATGGAAACGTCGGAGCTGGTATCGACGGATGCAACCCACAGACGGATGATATCGGCGCCCATCTCGTCGCAGACCTTGTTGGGGTCGATGACGTTGCCGAGCGACTTGGACATCTTGCGGCCCTGGCCATCGAGTGTGAAGCCCTGAGAGACGACCGCCTTGTACGGAGCATGGCCGTTGGCACCCACCGAGGTGAGCAGCGAGCTCTGGAACCAACCGCGGTGCTGGTCGGATCCCTCGAGATACACGTCCGCCGGGTACTCAAGCTCGGGGCGATACTCGCAGACGGCCTTCCAGGAAACGCCGGAGTCCCACCACACATCGAGGATGTCCTTATCGGCCTTGAGGTGATGGCCGCCGCACTTGGGGCAGACGCAAGCCTCGCCCAGGTAGCTCTCGGGAGCGTCAGTAAACCAGGCGTCGGAGCCCTTCTCGTGGAAGAGCTTGATGACGGCGTCGAGCGTGGCGTCGTTCATGACCTTCTCGCCGCAGTCGGCGCAGGTGTAGCTGGGGATAGGCACGCCCCAGTTGCGCTGGCGGCTGATGCACCAGTCGGGACGCTGCTCGACCATGGCGCCAATGCGGTTGGCGGCATGGGCCGGATACCACTTGACGTTCTCGCGGACCTCCTTGCCAGCCTGCTCACGCAAACCGGTCTTGTCCATCGAGACAAACCACTGGTCGGTAGCACGGAAGAGCACCGGGTGCTTGCAGCGCCAGCAGTGCGGATAGCTGTGCGTGATCTTCTTCTCGAGGATCAGGGTGCCGCGCTCGCGCAGGAACTCGATGATATGCGGGTTGGCCTCGTCGGTATCCATGCCGCTGAAGGGGCCGCCGGTACCAAACTCCTCGCCGGTGTAGAACTTGCCGTCGTCATCAACCGGCATGCAGATGTCGGTGATGCCTTCCTTGAGGCAGGCGAAGTAGTCGTCGACGCCGTGGCCGGGCGAGTTGTGGACGATACCGGTACCGTCATCGACACCGACGTAGTCGGCCAGGAGCGCCACGCCCTCAACACCGTCAAAGATCGGCTGCTTGTAGTGGATGTGGTGGAAGGTCTCGGCGGGAACCACATAGGGCTTACCGTCGACCACAACCGGGGTGTACTCCCAGCCAAACTCCTCGCAGCACTTGGGAGCCAGGTCCTCGAGCATGACCTCGGCGCGGCCGTCGTGCTCAACGGCGACGTAGGCGGCGCCGGGCTTGAGAGAAACGGCCTGGTCGGAGGGGATGGTCCACGGCGTGGTCGTCCAGATGATAAAGTCAACCGGGCCGTCGAAGTTCTCGAGGCCGGCGGGCTTGGAGGTCATCTCAAAGCGCACGAAGATGGACGGGCTCGTCTCGTCGGAGTACTCAATCTCGGCCTCAGCAAGTGCGGTATGGCAGTGCTTGCACCAGTGGACGGGCTTGTGGCCGCGATAGATCATGCCCTTGTCGAACATGGCCTTGAAAACCTCGATGTCGGCGGCGTCATGCTGGTGATAGAGCGTCAGATAGGGGTTGTCCCAATCGCCGAGCACGCCCAGGCGACGGAAGCCAGCCTTCTGCAGCTCGATGTTCTCGACAGCGAACTTGTTGCAAAGCTCGCGGATCTTAGCCGTGGAGGTCTGGTTGAACTTCTCGGTGCCGAGCTTCTCCTCGACCTTATGCTCGATCGGCTGGCCATGGCAGTCCCAACCGGGGACATAGGGAACCTCATAGCCCTGCATCATCCAGTAACGGTTGATCATGTCCTTGGAGATCTTGTTCATGGCGTGGCCGATGTGGATCGGGCCGTTGGCGTACGGAGGGCCGTCGTGCAGCACGAACTTCTTGTGACCCTCGTTCTTCTTCAGAACCTGCTCGTAGACCTTGTTGTCCTGCCAGTCCTTGAGTCGCTTGGGCTCGGACTTGGAAAGACCGGCACGCATGGGAAAACCGGTCTTGGGCAGATTCATCGTCTGCTTGTACTCGTTTGCCACGGTACCCCTTTCATGTCGTGGGCGCGCACGCCCGTTGGGCACCAAAAAAGCGCCCGTCCCTACAAGCTGGGACGAAGCGCCACAAAAACGGGCTGTATGCCCGCAAAAGCTCTTCGTTTAACCACCCAGCTTAGATGCCCTCGCCCGCGTATTCGCGCGCTCGCATCCGTTACTCGGCTGGCCTGTATCGACGACCATCTCGGCGATATCTACTAAGACGTGCCTGCGCGGCACGTCCGTTGGGACCGCAGCTCCGGGGTGATTTTCATCGGTCGCATGCACGGGTTCTCAGCGCTCCCCGCTCTCTGTGGCATGCGGACGGCCGACTACTCGTCCCCATCAACGCTTATGCGGAGTATGCTAGCACGTTCCGCGCCGGCGAAAAACCCTCAACACTGGTTTCATACGTAAGAAATTTCTCGTGGTCGTTAGCCTTCTCTAGGAGCAAAATACCTGAAAGCACTTTAACTAACGAAAGAAGGCTGCCATGCGCACAATCGGAATGAGCGACTACACCGTCGGCGAGGATTGCTTTACCGAGCTGCCCGCCGCACTGGCGGAGTACGGCGCGAAGAAAGTCGCCATCATTGGTGGCAAGCGAGCCCTAGCTGCGGCGCTGCCGGGCATCGAGGCGGCGCTTGAAGGTACCGACGTCGAGATTCTGGAGACGCGCGTCTACGGCACCAACAGTACGCGCGCCAATATCGCCAAGGTCGTGAACTCCCCCGCTTGCCAGCAGGCAGACGTGCTTATCGCCTGTGGCGGCGGCAAGGCACTCGACACCGTCAAGACAGCGGCAATCGAGCTCAAGAAGATTGTCTTTACGGTGCCGACGATTTGCTCTAACTGTTCCGCCGCGACCGCCATTGCCGTCGTCTACAACGACGATGGATCGCTCGAGGGCTATTCGTACCCCAACCGACCGGCGCACATCTTCATCAATCCCAAGATCATCGCCGAGGCTCCGGCGGAGTACTTCTGGGCCGGCGTGGGCGACGCCCTGTCCAAGCAGCCCGAAGTCGAGTACGCCACGAGCGCCGGCGACCTGGAGCACACCGCCGGCCTTGGCCTGGCTCTTGCCCACACCTGTTCCGAGCCGCTGTTTACCTACGGTGTTCAGGGTCTTGAGGACGTTCGTCAGAATCTGTCGAGCGAGGCCGTCAAGCAGATCGCGCTCGACATCGTGGTCAACACGGGCTATGTCTCGAACCTGACCAACCAGAACGATTACTACTACAACTCGAGCGTGGCGCACGCGTTCTACAACGCCACCTGCAGCATTCCGCGTGAGGGCACCTACCTGCACGGCGAAGTCGTAAGCCTGGGCGTGCTGGTGTTGTTCGCCTACACGGGCGACACCGAGAACCTTAAGCGCTATGCTGACTTCAACAAGCAGATGGGGCTGCCCGTAACGCTTGAGCAGGTCGGGCTTTCCGAGACCGATATCCCTGCCCTGTGCGAGCACGCGCACGCCACCAACGAGTGGAAGCAAGGCAACCCGGAACCCTTCACCGACGAAAAATTCGCCGCCGCCATCAAGGCCGCCAACGCCTACGGCCACACGCTCTAGACCCAGGCCAAAACCACCACAAGGGAGCAGCACCTTTGTGGTGGTTTTTTATTGCTCCAGCATGCTGGGGTCGAACTCGCTAGCCGGGATCACGCGATAACCGTGGCGGAGCAGTAAATCAACGAAGACGCCGTTGCCCGCCGTAAGGGTGCCGCTGAAGGTTCCGTCGTAGATGCGACCCGCGCCGCACGAGGGACTACGGTCCTGCAGGATGCACGCGGCGATCTCTTCCGGCCCGCCCGCCTGCTCGCACATATCGAGCGCTCGTTGGGCACCCAGGCGAAA
>RPYR01000071.1 GCA_008671285.1 Collinsella aerofaciens
TCGACCATGAGCTCACCCTCGTCGAGACGTATGTTGGCGGCCAGAGCGTCGGCAACGCCTTTACCGAGTAACGATAGAAAAAGACGGCGGGCCCGAATCTGCTCGGACCCGCCGTATGGGTTAAACGCTCAAAAGCACCTTAACAGTTACAGCTTGTTAGCGATCTTCTTTGCCGTGCGCTTGACGCCGGCCACAAGACCCCCCGCGGGATGCTCCTTTTCGTATGCTAGACGCTTCTCGCGCTTGGCGTACTCTTCGACGATGATATCGCCGTACTCATCTTCGATTTTGTCGAAGAAATCGACAGCTCCCTTAATCTCTTCGGCAGTTGGGTGCCCCTTCTGGACACCGCCGGTGAGTTTGAACGGCCCCCACGTATCAAAGCCGGGACAGCCGTAGACGCCCATAAAGATGGCCTGCCTCATGCGGCAGATGCCATCGATATCCTTGCCGTACCACTTGTTTTTGCCACCGTAGGTCATAAGGCCAAACACCTTATCCTGCGGCTGCAGCACGTTCGTGAGCACGCGTGCCATGTCCTTGTCGATCTCGGAGTAATAGATGCCCGTGGCGACACCAATCAGATGGTATTCGTGCAGGTTGGGATACTCGTTTTTGCCGAGTGTTTTCACGTCGAGGGTATCGATTTCGGGGTGCGCCTCGACGATGGCGTCCACGAGCTTTTTCGTATTGCCGTGGTGGCGTGAGGCATAAAGAATGATGGTTCGCATAAGAAGGCCTTTCAGCTGTAATTGCATCAATGTCTGTATGGTACCCCGTTACATGGCCGGGATACCGGACGCATCGATGAGCGTGCGGGTTTGTCCATTGGTCAGAGCCGAGACGGGTACTTGCGAGCAAAAAGCAGTTGTTCGAAAGGATGGGCAATGGAATACGCTCTCTCCAACGATTCGATTTCTATTAAGGTGTCCACGGCTGGTGGTTCGTTTACCTCGATTGAGGCCGGAGGTCGCGAGTACTTGTGGCAGGGTGACCCCGCCGTGTGGTCCGGCCAGGCGCCGGTCTGCTTTCCGATTTGCGGAGGCCTGCGCGATGGTAGTGCCATGACGTTTGCCGGGCATCATGTAAAGCTCGCTCGCCACGGCTTTGCGCGCAAGCAGGAGTGGAAGCTGCTGAGCCAAGGCGAGAACGAGTTGGCTATGTGCCTGGCTTCGGAGGATAACGCCGCGCTGCTGAGCGATTATCCGTATCCGTTTAGGCTCGTCGCCCGCTATACGCTCGAGGACGCCGCCGTGCGTGTCTCCTATGAGGTTACCAACGAGGGCACCGAGGACATGCCGTTCTTTATCGGTGGACACCCCGGCTTTAGGTGCCCGCTCGATGAGGGCGAGGCCTATACGGACTACGAGTTGCGCTTTGAGAAAGAAGAGGCTGCAGAGCTTTGCACCGCTGTCCCTTCGACTGGCTTGATTGACGTGGCAAACCGCTCCAAGAACCCCATGGTGGGAAAGACGCTGCCTCTGTCGCACGAGCTCTTCGAGTTTGCGGAGACCATCTTTGACGTGCTCGAGAGCCGTCAGGTCACGCTTTCCAAAAAGGGCGAGGACAAGGGCGTCCGCCTGAGCTTTGAGGGCTTCCCATATCTCATTGTGTGGAGCAAGCCCGAGGGTGATTTTGTGGCAGTTGAGCCTTGGGGCGGCCTTTCGACCTGCTCCGATGAGGACGACGTGCTTGAGCATAAGCGTGGCTGCCTTGTCGCCAAGCCCAAGGAGACCGTCGTTCGCTCGTTCACGATTGAGATTCTGTAATTCCGTTTTGTCGACTCGTATCGCGAGGCACAAGGAGCCTGCGAGATAAGGAGCTAAAAATGATCCTCACCGTTACGATGAACCCGTCCGTCGATACACGCTATCAGCTCGATGAGCTCATTATCGACGACGTCAACCGTGTGACGCCCGAAAAGACCGCCGGCGGTAAGGGCCTCAACGTGGCCCGTGTACTGGGTCAGCTGGGCGACGACGTTGTGGCAACTGGTCTGCTCGGCGGCCACATGGGCGCCTATATGGCCGAGCTCATGGATGCCAACGGCATTAAGAATGATTTTGTACCCATCAAGGGCGAGACTCGCATTTGCCTCAACATCCTCCACGCCGGCAACCAGACCGAGCTACTCGAGAGCGGCCCGACGATTGCCCCCGAGGAGCTCGATGCCTTTACCGCCAAGTTCGCCGAGCTTGCGAGCAAGGCCGCTGTCGTTACCATCTCGGGTTCGCTGCCCCGTGGTGTCGAGGCGGGCTACTACGCCAAGATCACGGGTATTGCCGAGAACGCCGGCGCCAAGGTGCTGCTCGATACCTCGGGTGCTTCGCTCGAGGCCGCCCTTAAGTCCGAAATTAAGCCCGAGCTGGTCAAGCCTAACCTGACCGAGATTAACGGCCTTCTGGGCACGAGCTTTACCACCGACGATGTGGACGAGCTCCGCGCCGCGCTCGCCTCTGATGCCCGCTTCTCCGATATCCCCTGGGTCGTCGTGTCCATGGGCGCTGCCGGCTCCGTGGGCTTCCATAATGGCCGTGCATTCCGCGCCAAGACCCCCGATATCCCCGCCGTTAACGCTACGGGCTCTGGCGATTCGACCATTGCCGGCTTCGCGCATGCGATTGCTTCTGGCGCGGCTGACGAGACGGTTCTGCGTACCGCCGCCCCCTGCGGCAAGCTCAGTGCCATGGAGCCCATGACCGGCCATCTGGTCATGGGATCCATGGCATTGAGCTTGCCGCAGGTGTTGGCGGTACTCAGCACCGTCTCGTCATCCGCGCCAGCAGCAATCGCATGCGCGAAGCCGGCAATGGTCGAATCGCCAGAGCCCGTAGCGTTAACGGCGGGGATGTCGGGGGTCTTGGCGCGGAA
>RPYR01000232.1 GCA_008671285.1 Collinsella aerofaciens
CGGATATGAGACTGAGCCGAAGGCGTCGACGACATGCCGGGGGCGGACCGGGACGGGTTAACGGCAGGCCCCGCCGACCGATTGCAAGCGGTCGGCGGGGCCATTGTGGCTCTTGACAGCGGATTGGGTCATATGAGCGAACAGGCCCCGAGTTCCCTGTGGAGCTCGGGGCCTATGTCTTTTGCGCGCTGGAATTCGTGCGTTAGAGGTCTGTGATCAGGGCTTCAGCACAACGGATGCCGTCGGTGGCCGCGCTCATGATGCCGCCGGCATATCCAGCTCCCTCACCACAAGGGTAGAGGCCCGGGGTCGACACGGCATGGCACGTTCGGTCTCGGGTGACAGTGACCGGTGAGCTCGAACGAGTCTCCACGCCGGTAAGAACGGCATCGGGACGGTCGTAGCCTCGTAGCTTTTTTCCGAGTAGGGGAAGTCCCAGGCGGAGCGACTCGACGATATGCTGCGGCAGGGCTTCGTCAATTGCCGTCCAGGTCACACCGAGCGGATAGGTGGGCTTTACCTTTCCGGGCGCCTTGCTGGCGCGTTCTGCGAGGAAATCTCCGACGAGTTGTGCCGGTGCGTTCCAGTTGGAACCGCCCAGGCGATAGGCGGCCGCCTCGCAGGCACGCTGGAGCTCGATGCCGGCGAGCGGGTCATCGTTGGGAAGGTCCTCAGGCGTGACGTTAACGAGCAGGGCGGCATTTGCGTTGCGTCCGTCGCGGGCATTGAGGCTGGCGCCGTTGACGCACAGGTGGCCCTGCTCGGAAGAGGCGGCGACAACCTGCCCGCCGGGGCACATGCAAAACGAGAACACGCTGCGACCGTTGGGAAGATGGGCAACAAGTTTGTAGGGGGCTGCTCCGAGGGCAGGATGTCCCGCCAAGGCTCCATATTGGGCTCGGTCGATGTCGCGCTGCGGATGCTCGATGCGAACGCCCATGGCAAAGGTCTTTTGTGCGAGGGCCACGTTGTGGTCCTTAAGGAGCTTAAAAATATCGCGAGCAGAATGCCCGCAGGCGAGGATGAGGTGCTTTGTCTCGATTGGCTCGTAAGCGGCGTCTTGGGACGATTGGACATCAATACCGGTGATGGCGCCAGACGCGTCGATGCGAATGTCGACGAGCTTTGTTCGATAACGGACGACACCTCCGAGCTGCTCGATGCGCTGGGATATAGCGGTGACAACCTTGGGAAGGATGTCGGAGCCAATGTGCGGCTTGGCATCCCACAGAATATCGCGGGGCGCACCCGCCTCGACGAAGGTTTCGAGGATAAGGCGATGGGCGGGATTTTTTGTTCCCGTATTGAGCTTGCCGTCCGAGAAGGTCCCCGCGCCGCCCAGACCAAACTGGATATTACTTTCGGGGTCGAGGATGCGCTCCTTTAGAAAGAGGTCGATCGCATGCGAGCGGCGAAATGCCGGGTCGCCGCGCTCAATGAGTAAGGGCTTAAGACCTGCTTTGGCGAGCGTAAGCGCAGCGAAAAGGCCGGCGCATCCGGCGCCGACAACGACAGGGCGTTCTTGAGGTGCGTCGGAGACGAGGGAGGGGAATGAAGGCTTATCGTCCTCCATCGCGCGTACGCGCGAGCGGTCACGCTCGGCGACGCTGTCGACCGCTTCTCGCTCGAGGTGGGGACTAGTCAGCTCAACACGAAAGCTCAGGATAAAATGGACGTCTCGTTTTTTGCGAGCGTCGATTGACTTGCGGTGGAGCTCGATGGACTTGATCTCGGAGTCCTTGCAACGTAGGACGCGCTTGGCGACTCGCTTGCCAACAATGAGGCAGACATTTTCATCGCCGGCTTCATCGAGCGACGCGTTGACTTGGGTGATTTCGATCATCGAGGTCTCCTTAGAGGCAAGAAAGAGGCCGTCCGGTATCCCAGACGGCCCGAATGCGTTTTTGATTATAAACTGCGCGGCTACAGGCTGCTTGCAGCGCGAATGCCCGAGAGCCAGGCCCACGCAAGGTTAAAGCCTCCGCAATCGGCGTCGATGTCGAGCGCTTCGCCGCAGACGTAAAGCGGGGCGTCGACAACGCTGAGCGCGCGTAGACTGGGTGTTGAGATGCTCTCGACAGATACGCCACCACGCGTGACCTGCGCCGAGCGCTCCTCGGCTGTTCCCTCGACGAGCAACTTAAAGTGCTTGAGGATCGAGACCAGGTGGATGACATCGTTGGAGCCTGGATGGCACTGCTCGAACGTCGTGCAGACGACGCGGGAGAGTTGCGGGGCGAGCATGCCGTCGAGCCAACGGGGATCGCGGGGCGAAAAGCCGCCGAGCAACTCAACGCGCCGGTTGAGCATATCGAGCAGCTCGTCTTTGGAGAGGTCGGGGAAAACGTCGAGCAGGATCGTATCGCCGCGCTGGATACGACGGGAGAGGTTGAAGACAGCGACGCCCGAGATGCCGAAGGCTCGAAACAGGACTTCACCGTCTTCGTGCCAGAGCTCACTATGGTTACGGGTGAGCGTCAAGCGGGCGCGGACGCGCAGACCATCCAACGTCTTGAGTGCCGCCCGATCGCCAACGACCGTTGCCGATACGGGGCAAAGGATGGGGCGCAGCGAAGTGAGGGGGAGACTAAACGTATCGACGATACCGGTGGGGTTGCCGCCCGTAGCGATAATTACGGCATGTGCCTGCAGGGCCTCGTTCTTGCGAGGGACATCGGCGAGCGCTTTCCGAAGCGAGCGGAGCTCCGATTTTCGGTCGTCGTGCTTTTTTGCCTTGAGCGCCCGCGCTGGACGGTCTATTTGGAGTGCCCAGCCTTCGGAAGCTTTGTGCGCCGAGGCAACGTTGGCTCCGCAGATTAAGGTGATACCTAGGCGGTCGCAAACGTTGAGAAGCGCGTCGCGCACCGATTCGGCGCGAAGGGAGCGCGGGTACAGTCGGCCTTCCTCGGAGGTTGTCATGATGCCCAGCGAGGAGAAGAAACCCATAAGCTCTTGTTCGGGCCGGGGGCCCATAACGGATTCAACGAATGCGGGGTGGTTATACCGCTGTGGATCAATCGATTCGTTGGAGAGGTTGCAGCGGCCGTTACCGGTCGCAAGGAGCTTAAGGCCACAGGCGATATCGCGCTCAACGATGCAGACGCTTTTGCCAGCGCGTGCGGCCGTAATGGCGGCGGCGAGGCCTGAAGCCCCGCCGCCGATTACCAGGACGTCATAGAAGGCGCTCGTGTTCACTTAGGCCTCGTCGGTCTCGTGCGGGGTAATGGCCTCGACGGCAGAGACTGCCTTGGGCAACATGCCATCGGGCAGTGCGGTCTCGACCTCGCCCTTATCGCAGGCCTCGGCGAGTGCCGGATTAATGGGAAGCTGGCCCAAGATGTCGAGGTTATAGCGCTCTGCGACCTCGGGGAGCTTGCTTTTGCCAAAGACCTCGATCTTCTTGCCGCAGTCGGGGCACTCGATATAGCTCATGTTCTCGACGATGCCCAGAATGGGGACGTTCATCTTCTCGGCCATGTTGACCGCCTTGGCGACGATCATCGAGACCAGGTCCTGCGGGCGCGTGACGATGACGATGCCGTCGACGGGCAGCGACTGGAAGACGGTGAGCGCGACGTCGCCTGTTCCCGGAGGCATGTCGACCAGCAGGTAGTCGATGGGGCCCCACGAGGTCTCGCTCCAGAACTGCCTAATGGCGCCTGCGATGACCGGACCGCGCCAAAGGACGGGGTCGGTCTCGTTTTGGAGCAGCAGGTTGGAGCTCATGACCTTGACGCCGTGCTCGGAGATTTCGGGCAGCATGAGGTTGCCAAGGGCATGGACGTGGCGTCCGCTCATGCCGAACATCTTGGGGATAGAGGGACCGGTGATGTCGGCATCGAGGACGCCGACCTTGTGGCCGTGACGGGCAAGCTCGGTGGCGATGGCACCGGTGACAAACGACTTGCCGACACCGCCCTTGCCGGAAAGCACGGCGATGACGCGTTTGACCTCGGACAGCGTGTTCTCCTCAAATTGCGACGGCGACGTTTGTCCGCCGGCGGCCCGTGCGTGCTCGCAACCCATGTATGACTCCTTTGTATATGTTGGGGCCGGGGCCCCGCGATGTGACACGAGCGTCATTGTACCCGAGTTTGCGAGCGGGAGTCCTTTGCGATGCATTTTGTCCGAGCGTGCTTGCAATAAGATGGGCCCAAGCGAATGGGCGTGCTTACTGAACTTTGCTGGAGAACTCGAGGTATTGCATGCGCTGCAGCTTGTCGATCGTCGAGGCGTATGGGCTGTCTTCAGATTCCAAGTCGTAGCGCAGCCCGTCGGCACCAAGGTAGCCGGCGACATCGATGGTGGGCACATCTGACCTTGTTGCAAGCAGAGCCTTTTGATAGTCGGTGAGCGGGGCGCCGATCTTATTAAGGGTAATGGCTGCAATCTCGTTTGCCCCGACGGTGTCGTAGACGTTGAGCGCGGTATTGCCGGC
>RPYR01000022.1 GCA_008671285.1 Collinsella aerofaciens
ACCCTTGGTGGTGGGCCCTGCGTGGGGTCACACCCCAAGGGTAATGCTCCGCCTGACCGCTTTCAAGCTCGTTGTGGGTCGAATTTGGGTCGAATTATTCCGCGTACTTTTCTTTCGTAAATCTATGAAAACATCAAATGACCTGGAGTTATATTGACTTCAATTTGGGTCGAAATGTCTGAATGAAACAACGTCGTAGCGACCTCATAACCCGAAGGTCGGTGGTTCAAATCCGCCCCCCGCGACCATGAAACTTCAGGTCGGAAGCATAAAAGCTCCCGACCTTTTTCTTTGTCTAGGGGTTTCGGCATCTCTCGTTCTTTGGGTACCTCGAGGCGGGCAATCAGATAGATGCTTACGAGTATCATAGGGTCTTTTTACGTCGCGGTCGTGTCTCGTACTGGTGCGCCGCTCTTTGTGGGACGTGTCACTTTGCCATAGGTTGTCCGGCGGCGGGGCGCAGGTCGTTCCCCGTGGCGTCGCTCCTTTCGACGCTACGCTGCCTGGCCACTCGTTCCACTGGTGCTTTTTCATGTCGACGCAGCCGTTGTCTCGGAAGGCGACTCCTTCCTCCGTCAGTAGTGCTCGCTGGTCGGGGAAGTTTGGCGCGAGGCGTCCCGCGTGGTTGACGACGCGGTGGCAGGGATAATCGCCGTAGCGATCCGCCTCGCTCAGCACCGCTCCGACCAGGCGAGAGTTTTTCTCCCTGCCGATGAGGCGCGCTATCTGACCGTACGAGGCGACGCATCCCGCCGGAATCTCTGCCACGACGGAGAGAATCTCATAAACCAAATCTTCGTCCAGGACTTTTCCCATCGTATCGCTCCCGTGTTCGCTTTTGCCTTCGGGGGCGCGGCGCCGATCACCCGTGCTGCGATTTTCGCAGCTCCCCTTACCGAAGCATCGAGGGAAAGCGCGTGCGTGTCAAGGTTGTCTGGTCCAGTTGCTGGCTCGATGCCTCGAGATGTTCGCCTCAAGTGCGACCTGCCCCTATTGGAAAAGGATGCCGAAGATGTATTTGGTGATGGCGGAGCGGCGGATGACCCCCACGAGTTTGCCCTCGTCATCAACCACAGGAAGCTTCTTGAACTTCTTCTTCGCCAGCAGCGCGGCGACGCGGGCGATGCTCTGCTCGGGACGGGCACACACTACCTGGCGCGTCGCGAAATCCATGACGCAGCGATCCTTCAGGTCTTCGATGCGCTGCTCAAGGCTCTGATCGTCGAAGTACAGCATGGACGCGTCGCCGCCCGTGAAGATGGTGTGAGCGCGATGCTGCGCGATGGCTCCCATGACATCGCCGTCGGAGATGAACCCGACCACCTGGTTGCGCTCATCGATTACGGGCATGCTGCTCACCTCGTTTTCGGCGAGCATGCGCACCACGTCGGAAATCGTGCAATCCTGCGTGCAGGTGAACGGCTCTTCAATCATGATGCTCGAAACGGGCGTCCCCTCGAGCTCGAGCGGGATGCGCTCGGACAGAATCTCGGACATCGCTTATGCCTCCTTCGTTTTCGGTGCGGTTTTCTTGGTGCGCACGCTGAATATGGCGCAGATAAGGGAAACGAGGCCGATTGCCGCGCACACCTTGTAAGCGACGCCCGCGCCCACGGCGGTGGCTACTTGGATGCTCGCATCGACGCCGGCCGACGCGGTGACGCTTGTCATGACCGTGATGATGAGCGCCGTGCACAAACCGCCGGCGACCTGGCGGCCGGTGTTCGCGATGGCGTTGCCGTGGGCGATCATGTCATTTTTCAAGGCATTGACACCCCATGTGTTCACCGGCATGTTCGCGAGCGACTGGCCGGCGGACTGCAGCATGCAGAACAGCGCAACCACCAAGATGGGCGTGTTTACCGTCGAAAGCGAGAGCAGGAACAGGGCGCCGGTCATGAGGGCCAGGCCGACGATCGAGATGGCACGCGGACCGAACTTGTCGAACACCACGCCGGAGATAGGGCTGATGATGATGCCCACCGCCGCGGCGGGAAGCATGGCCATGCCGGTTTCGAAGGCCGAAGCGCCAAGCGAGGTTTGCAGCAGCAACGGCAACAGCGTGTTGGTGACCAGGCATGCGGCGTTGATGAGCGTGACGATGATGGCGGCCACGCGGAACTCGCGCGTCTTGAGCGTGCCCAGTTGAAGCAGCGGGTCCTCGATTTTGCCCTGGCGTACGACGAACAGCACCAAGCACACGACACCCGCGACGATCGAGCCGAGCACCACGGGGTTGCCCCAACCCATCGACGAGGCGCTCGAGAACCCGTAGAGAAGTCCGCCGAAGGCGATGGTGGAGAGGACGACCGAGGGCAGGTCGAGCTTGGGGTTCTTCAGCTCGCCCACGTTTTTCAGCATGAACACGCCCAGCACCAGCACGAGAATTGCGAGGGGGACGATGGCGCCGATCATGGTGCGCCAGCCGTACGTGTCGATCACCGCACCGCCTACGACGGGGCCGACCGCGGGACCCGCCGACATGACGATGCCCGCCATGCCCATAGCCGTTCCTCGTTTCTCGACGGGGAACACCAGCATGGGAACCACCGAGACAAGCGGCATGAGCACGCCTGAGCCCGCCGCTTGCAACACGCGACCGATGATGAGGAACAGGAAATCAGGGGCTGCGGCGCACAGCAGCGTGCCCAGCGCGAACACCAGCGTCGCCCCGAAGAATAGCGCGCGGGTGCTGAACTTGTCGATAAGGAACGCCGAAACGGGGACCATGATGCCGCTCACCAGCGGGTATATGGACATGATCCACTGGGCAGTCGAGGCATCGATGGCGAAATCGGACATGATGACCGGCAGCGCAGGCGACATCACCGTTTGGTTCAGTAGCGCCAAGAAGGCACCCAGGACGACGACCGCGACGATGCGGATCTGGGTACCGGTAATGCGCCCATTGGCGGGCGCGACCGTACAATTATCAGACATAAGCTTCCTTCGTATCTATTCGATTCTTCGCCGAAGGCGCGCCGGCCCACGGGCGAAATAACATGCACGTGCTATGCGTGCATCAGATACGACAGGAAGAAAGCGGCTGCTCAGAGCGCACTTGGGGAACAACAGGAGAGGCCCCGTATACCAGGGGCCGCCGAATTGCGATGTATGCTTTGGTCAAATCCTTCATAGCGGGGAGGTATTCTAGCAGCCGTCTTCGCCCCTTTCAAGGGATGTAACCCAGACGTTGATTTTCTTCACCGAGGCGCCATCGTTGACGGGTGGCGTGCTTCTCTATCGCCACACCGCGGGGCGAGGGAACGCCGCGGCGAGCTTGTACATCGGCTATGTGTGCAGCTGCGAGCGTGTCGCCGGCGCGCGCTGGGCGCCAGTCCGATCCGGCCGACTCTTGCCGACGGTCGGTCGCCGTCCTCCTCCATCTCCGCCTGCTCTGTTTTTGCTCGGCTCCCTTGTCGTATCATGGACGGACGAGAATTGAGCGAAGACGGTACGTATGAACATCCAGATATTCGGCACGAAGAAAAGCTTCGATACTAAGAAGGCGCAGCGCTATTTCAAGGAACGTCGTGTGAAGTTCCAGTTCATCGACTTGAAGGAAAAGGGGATGAGCAAAGGCGAGCTCGAAAGCGTGGCGCGCGCCGTCGGCGGGATCGACGCTGTGATCGATCCAAAGGCGAAAGATGCCGACACGGTTGCGCTCGTACAGTATCTTGCTGCCGACCAGAAGTTCGAAAAGGTGCTCGATAACCAGCAGATTCTTCGTGAGCCCATCGTTCGCAACGGCCGCCAGGCAACCGTTGGCTACGAGCCTGACGTGTGGAAGGGCTGGGAATAAAGTGAAGCGCCCACGCCCGTGGTTTTATCCACGGACGCGGGCGCTTGCGTAAGACGTCTCTTGTCGTTTGAGTGGAGCGCCCCGGCGGCGCTGAACAACGCGCCCCGGTGACGTGGCTCGGGGCTCTTTGTGCCGCGCATCTATGAGAGGAGATATTTGATGCGCATGGGCGCTACTCCATGTAGCCACCCTGAATGGCAGAAACTGCATGCTCGGTAAAGAACTTGAGCGTGCCGGAGGTATAGCGATTAGCCTTGGGCTTCCAAGCGGCTCGGCGCTCGGCCAGGACGGCGTCGACCTCGGCCGGCTCCATCTCCTTACCGGCGATGCCTACGATAGACAGCGAGCGCTCGGGGATGTTGATCTGGATCAGGTCGCCCTCCTCGATCAGGGCAATCGGGCCGCCCACGGCAGCCTCGGGCGAAACGTGACCGATAGCCGGGCCCTTGGAGGCGCCGGAGAAGCGGCCGTCAGTGATCAGAGCAATGCTCGCGCCCAGCTCGGGGTCGCTGGCGATAGCCTCGGTGGTGTAGAACATCTCGGGCATGCCGGAACCCTTGGGGCCCTCGTAGCGAATGATGACGGCGTCGCCGGGCTTGACCTCGTGCGTCAGGACGGCGTGGATGGCGTCCTCCTCGCAGTCGAACGGACGTGCCTTAAGCGTAGCCTGGAACATCTCGCGCGGAACAACCGTGTGCTTGACGACGGCGCCCTCGGGGGCAAGGTTGCCGTGGAGGATGGCGATGGAACCGTCGGTGCCGAAGGCCTGGTCAAACGGACGGATGATGTCCTCGCGCTTGAGATTCCACTTCTCAAGGTAACGACCGCACTTCTCGAAGTAACCGTTGTTCTTGAGGTCCTCGAGGTTCTCGCCGAGAGTCTTGCCGGTGACGGTCATAACGCCGAGGTGGAGCATCGACTTGATCTCCTCCATGATGCGCGGCACGCCGCCCGCATAGTAGAAGAACTGCGCCGGCCACTCGCCTGCGGGGCGAACGTTGAGCAGGTAGTGGGCGCCACGGTGCAGGCGATCGAAATCGTCGGCGGACATCTCGATGCCAAACTCGCGGGCGATCGCGGGAATGTGCAGCAGCGAGTTGGTGGAACCGGAGATGGCGCCGTGGACCATGATGAGATTCTCGAAGGACTCCTTGGTCACGATGTCGCGGGGGCACAGGTTGTGCTCGGAGAGCCACACGGACTGACGGCCAGCCTCGCGCGCAAACTCACGCAGATCGGAGCTGGTTGCGGGCAGCAGAGCCGTGCCGGGGAGCATAAGGCCCAGGGCCTCGGCGGTAACCTGCATGGTCGAGGCGGTACCCATAAAGGAGCAGGCGCCGCAGCTGGGGCATGCGTTGTGCTTGGCAAACTCGAGCTCCTCGCGGGAAATCTCGCCGCGCTCATAGCGGGCCGAGATGGCGCCGAGCTGCTCCAGGGTCAGCAGGTCGGGACCGGCATCCATGACACCGCCGGTAACGACGATGGAGGGGATGTTGATGCGGCCCATGGCCATGAGGTTCGCAGGCAGACCCTTATCGCAGCTGGCGACAAAGACGCCGGCGTCGAATGGAGTGGCCTTGGCATGAATCTCGATCATGTTGGCGATCATGTCGCGGCTGGGCAGCGAGTAGTTGATGCCGTCGTGGCCCTGGGCCTCACCGTCGCAAATGTCGGTGCAGAAGTAACGAGCACCGTGACCGCCAGCCTCGGCAACGCCAGCACGGACCTCCTCGACCAGATCAAACAGGCCGGCAGAACCCGGGTGCGAGTCGCCGAACGTCGACTCGATAATGACCTGCGGCTTGTCCAGATCCTCGATGGACCAGCCAGAGCCCAGGCGCAGCGGGTCCATCTCGGGGCTGATGGTGCGGAACTTGCCAGAACGCGGCTGCAGCTTGGCAACCAGGTCGGCGGCCTCCTGCTGAATCTGTGCTTTGGTTTTCTCGTCCATGATGTTCTCCTCTTTTGGTTTGAACGGTTGTACCAATCGTTGGTTAATGAATCAGGTGAAAATGGGTACCGAGCGATGCACTCGGCGAAAGATGCTTAGCTACGCGAACTAGGCGAAGAACGAAATCACCAGGGCGCAGGCAAGACCCGAAAGGCCGATGAGCGTCTCCATAACGGTCCAGGACTTGAGGGTGGTCTTCTCGTCAATCTCCAGGAATGAGGAGCACATCCAAAAACCGGCATCGTTGACGTGCGAGAGGGCCGTGGCACCGCCGCAGATGGCAAGACAGATAGCGGCACGCATGAGCACCGAAGCACCGGCAACCGCGGGCATGGCGGCCATAATGCCCGATGCCATGGTCATAGCGACGATGGAGCTGCCGACAGAGGCACGCACCATGACGGCAATCAAAAAGGCAACAACCACCAAAGGCAGCGGTGAAGCCTCGAGCATAGGGCCAATAACCTGGCCCAAGCCGCAGTCCTGCAGCATCCAGCGAATGACGCCGCCGCAAGCGATAACCAGCAAGATCATGCCGACGGGCTTAAGAGAGCGGTCGAGCAAGGCCTTGAGCTCGGCGCCGGAGTAGCCGCGGCGCGCGCCCAGCAGATACATCGCGACGAGCGTGGCGAGCGTCAAAGCGACGAACGGCTTGCCCAGGAAGGCGAGAATCGAGGCGAACTCGGCGGGCATGGGGATATAAGAGGACAACGTGCCCAGCAAAATCAGACAAAGCGGCGTGAGCACGATGGCAAGCACCATGCCAAAGGAGGGAAGCTCCTTTTCGTCGCTCGCACCCTCGGCAGAGGTAAAGTGCTCCGGAACATCGGTAAAAATGCGACCGCCCACGTTGCGGCCCCAGATGACGCCGGCAATCGCCATGGCGATGAAGGCGGTGGGGATACCGACGAGGATCATGGTGCCCAGGTCGACACCGAGCGTGCCGGCGACCAAAACCGACCCGGCCGATGGCGGCACAAACGCATAGCCAGCGGCAAGTCCCGCGAGCAGCGCGATGCCGTAGTAGAGCGTCGACTTCTTGGTCTGCGACGCCACGCTAAAGGCGAGCGGGATCAAAACGACCACGCCGGCCTCAAAGAACACCGTAGTGCCGATGACCAGACCGGTAATACCCAGTGCCCAGCTGGAATGACCCTGCCCAAAGGTATCGATGAAGGTCTGGGCGATCTTCTTGGCGCCGCCGCTCTCCTCAAGAATCTGGCCAAACATCGAGCCGAGGCCAATGAGCAGGGCGATGTTTTGCAGCGTGGTTCCCACGCCCTTGGTGACAGTGTCCGCCACCAGGTCGAGCGGCATACCGGCGCCGATGCCGATCGCGAGCGCCGAGACCATCATCGAAAGCACAGGATGCAGCTTGAACTTAATGATGAGCGCAAGCAGCAGCGCGATGCCCACGATAGCGGCGATGACCAGCCTGGTGGGGTCGGCCATAAACGTTGGGTCTGACATCTTTCCTCCAATTCATCAGACCTTTTGAATTCGCCTTAGACTATAGCGTATTTTCAATAGGTCTGATGTTTAAAAGGGAAACTTTTTTCAAAATACATCTGATGTATTTCCTGAACGATCTGTTTTTGACGGTAAACGGCTACTTACAGCTCTCCATTGTCGGAGCGAACCACCGCGGCTTCTGTAAATGAGCTAGAATAGCTCTGATGAATTCTTTTGATATGAGGTGAAGCGTGGCACGAGCCGATTCGGGACTCCCCGAGCAGATAGCAGATAAAATCATTCAACTGATCCTGGATGAGCATCTTGAGCAAGGCGACCGCCTGCCCAAGGAGGCTGTACTCGTCGAGCGCCTGGGTGCTGGCAGGAGCACCGTACGCGAAGCCATGAAGCTGCTGCAGTCGCGCAACATCGTGCGCATTAAGCAGGGCTCGGGCACCTATGTGGCATCAAACCCCGGCGTTGCCGACGACCCGCTGGGCTTTACCTTTATCGACGACAAGCAGCGTCTGGCGCGCGACCTACTCGAGGTGCGCTTTATGATCGAGCCGCAGATTGCACGCATGGCAGCCGAGCACGCAACCAATGACCAGGTCGTCTGTATCAAAGAGCTCTGCGACGAATCCGAGCGCCTGGCCGAGGCCGGTGAGGATTACTCCGCCGCCGACACCGCGTTCCACAATGCCATTGCCGAGAGCTCCGGAAACCTCGTCGTTCCCCGCCTAATGGGCGTGCTCAAGGCGTCTGTCCCCCTGTTTATTGACGTGACCGGCAAAAAGCTGGTTGAGGAGACCATCCGCACCCACCGTGGCGTGGCCGACGCCATCGCCGCGCGCAATCCCACCGCAGCGCACGATGCGATGTATTTGCATCTGGTGTACAACCGCAACATGATCGCAGAGGGCACGCAGGAACAGAGCGAATAAACGTCCGCGCGGCAAGGGCGAGATTACCGTTTACCTTTTAAAAGTGAACGTTCACCTGATTTTAGGAGAATCTGATTTTTAAATCCTCCTCTTCTCCTATACTGACCTTGTATGAAAAGCAAGACTTATATAGATGAACGTTTCTTTTGAAAGGATCGCTATGTCTGATCTTATGGACAGCTTCCGCCTGGATGGCAAGGTCGCGCTCGTAACCGGCGCCACCTATGGCATTGGCATGGCCATCGCCGAGGCGCTCGGAGAGGCCGGCGCCAAGATCGCCTTTAACGCACGTCACGCCGACAAGGTAGCCGAGGCCGAGAAGCACTACCGCGAGCTGGGCTTTGAGGCTCATGGTTACGTGGCAGACGTCACCGACGAGGCCGTCGTCGCCGAGCTCATCGCCAAGATCGAGACCGACTTTGGCACCACGCCCGACATCCTGGTCAACAACGCTGGCGTCATCCAGCGCACCCCGATGCTCGACATGAGCGCCGAGGACTTCCGCCGCGTCGTCGATATCGACCTCAACGCACCGTTTATCGTGTCAAAGGCCTGCCTGCCTGGTATGATCGCCAAGGGCCACGGCAAGATCATCAACATCTGCTCGATGATGAGCGAGCTGGGTCGCGAGACCATCGCCGGCTATGCCGCCGCTAAGGGCGGACTCAAGATGCTCACCAAGAACATCTGCTCGGAATTTGGCGAGGCCAATATCCAGTGCAACGGCATTGGGCCCGGCTACATCGCCACGCCGCAGACCGCACCGCTGCGCGAGAAGCAGCCCGATGGCAGCCGTCACCCGTTTGACCAGTTCATCATTGCCAAGACGCCAGCAGCCCGTTGGGGCACGCCCGAGGACCTGAAGGGCCCCGCCGTGTTCTTGGCTTCCGATGCATCGAACTTCGTCAACGGCCACATCCTCTACGTCGACGGCGGAATCCTCGCATACATTGGAAAGCAGCCTCAATAAGCGTCGCCGCAACTGCCCATATCAGGTTTCATCCACTCGTTTTTCATTTGAGTTGCGGTGAGATAAGGATTGGTTTTGGCTTCTATCAGGCAAAACAGTCCGTATTTCACCGCAAGTTAGAAATAGAAAGGTAATTCGCAATGAAAATCGCTCTGATCAATGAGAACTCTCAGAACTCCAAGAACCCCATGATCGAGGCTGCCCTTAAGAAGGTTGTCGAGCCCATGGGGCACACCGTCTTTAACTATGGTATGTATGCCGACGCCGACTCCAAGCCCCTCACCTACGTGCAGAACGGCATCCTTGCCGCCGTGCTGCTGAACTCCGGTGCTGCCGACTACGTCGTGACCGGCTGCGGCACCGGCGAGGGCGCCATGCTCGCCTGTAACTCCTTCCCCGGCGTGCTGTGCGGCCACGTTGCCGACCCGCTCGACGCCTACACCTTTGCCCAGGTCAACGATGGCAACGCCGTCGCCATGCCCTTCGCCCTCAAGAACGGCTGGGGCCAGGAGCTCAACCTTGAGTACACCTTCGAGAAGCTCTTTGGCTTTGGTTCGGGAAACGGCTACCCCGCCGAGCGCGTTGAGCCCGAGCAGCGCAACAAGAAGATCCTCGACGGCGTGCGCGCTGTGACCATGCGCCCGCTCGTCGACGTCCTGGGCGAGATCGATCAGGACCTGGTGAAGGGCGCACTTGCCGGCGAGCACTTCCAGGAGTACTTCTTTGCCAACGCAACCGACGAGGCCATCATCGCCAAGGTCAAGGAGATTCTGGACCTCTAATCGCATGACTCATTGCAGCTGACGCAAGCGGCGGTCGTCCCATGTACGGGACGACCGCCGCTTTTTGCTATCTACCGACTGACGCCGCGGGGATAGGCCTCACATGCACCAAGGGGTTGACTAGAGCTCGCAAGCAACCTTGTAGCCATCGCCGATGGCGTCGCGGATGTTGCCGCACTTGTTGGCATCGCCCAACACGTGGGTGGTAACGCCGGCTGCAGCAAGGTCGTCGGCCAACTTGGTATTGGGACGATAGCCCATGGCAAGTACCAGCGTATCGGCATCGGCGATGGTGTGGATCTCGCCGTCCTTTTCGTAGCTGATGGCATCCTCGGTAATCTCGGTCACCTTGGCCTCGGTCAGCACATGAACGCCCTTGGAGAGCATGCGCGTGATGAGCACCGCGCGACCGGCGCCGCCCTCGTTGGCGGCGAGCGTCTTGGTCATCTCGATGACGATGACGTCGCGATTGGCCGGCGACAGATCGTTGACCAACGGGGCCAGGTAGTCGGCCGTCTCGCAACCGACGGTGCCGCCGCCCACGATGACAATCTTCTTGACCGGGCAAGCTTTGCCGCCCAACAGGTCGTCAGCCGTCATAACCTGCTTAAAGCCCTGCATGAAGGCCGGGGCGATGGGCTTGGCGCCATAAGCAAGGACAACCTCGTAGCCCGCGTAGTCACGCTGAATGTCCTCGGCCGAAAGCTCGGTGCCAAAGACGCATGTGACGCCGGCCTCGGCCAAGCGACGGTACTGATACTTGATCACGCGGGTGAGTTCCTGCTTTGCCGGCGGAACGGCCGCGATGCGCATCTCGCCGCCCGGCTCATCCTGCTTATCCACGAGCACCACGTTGTGGCCGCGCTTGGCAGCAATATAGGCTGCCTCCATGCCCGCAGGACCAGCGCCCACAACGAGCACGTTCTTGGCCTCGGCAGCAGGTTCGTAGCCAGCCTCGTCGCGCTCCACGTCCGGGTTGACGGTGCAGGAGATGCGCTTGCCGAACATAATGCCGTTCAGGCAGCGCAGGCAGCCGATGCAGGGGCGGATGTCGTCGGCGTTGCCGGCAGCGGCCTTGTTGCAGAACTCGGCATCGCACAGATTGGCGCGGCCCATCATGCAGATGTCGGCAGCGCCGTCCTCGATCAGCTCCTCGGCGATCCAGGCCTCGTTGATGCGGCCGACGGTGGCGACGGGAATGTTGACGTGCTTCTTAATCTCGCGCGAGCAGGCGGCGTGCGAGGCCTGCTGGGTACCGGCGGCGGGAATCGCGGAGCCGCGCTTGATGGTGGTGCCGCCCGACACATGAATCATGTCGACGCCGGCCTTCTCCAGGCGACGCGAGACATAAATCATATCGTTGAGGGTCAGACCGCCATCGGTGTACTCATCGCCCGAGATGCGGACGTCGATGATAAAGTCCTTGCCGCAGCGCTCGCGAATCTCGGCGATGACCTCGAGCAGGAAGCGCATGCGGGCATCGAGCGAGCCGCCGTACTCGTCGGTACGCTTGTTGTAGAGCGGAGTCAAAAAGCCGCCGAGCATACCGTGGGCGTGCGCTGCGTGGACCTCAACGCCATCGACACCGGCCTTCTGCATACGCACGGCAGCGTCGCCAAACTGATGCGTGAGCTCGTGAATCTCGTCGACCGTGATGGGGCGCGGTGCCTCGCGGGCGTAAGACGGGCCCACAAAGGACGGAGCGATCAAGCGCGGCGTGCCCGGGATGTTAAAGGCCATGTAGGCGGGGTGGAAGAGCTGCGGCATGATCTTGCAGCCGTACTCGTGGACGGCCGCGGCGAGCTTTTCCCAGCCGGGGATAAACGTGTCGTCGTAGCAGCACATGTCACCCGGCAGATAGGTATAGGTGGGCGCGACCGTCACGACCTCGGTGATGATGAGGCCCACGCCGCCCTTGGCACGGGCACGGTAATGATCGACCAAGTCGTCAGTCACATAGCCATGATCGGCCAGGTTGGTGGACACCGGCGGCATAAAGACGCGGTTCTTGACCTCGGTCGTACCGACCTTGATCGGGCTAAAGAGCATTGGATAGGCAGAGGACTCCATACAGGCTTCCTTTCATTTGAGCCGCTCGGCGGCAGTTGCTGACGTACCTATCGTACCAGCAACCGTGCAGCACCCGACCGCACGCGCTCCCCCAGTCTCTGCTCAACCCCCAAAAAGTTGCGGTGGAATACGGAGTAGATAAGGCTTTTGACAGCCAAAACAGTCCGTATTTCACCGCAACTGATGGGTGGGATGGAGTTAGAGGCCCAGATAGGTAGTCATGCCTTCGACGGCGAGCTTGGCGCCGGCTACGGCGTGAACAACCGTCAGCGGGCCGTTAACCACGTCGCCGGCGGCAAAGACGCCAGGCACGGTGGTCATACCGTACTCGTCGACCGAAAGAAGGCCGCGATGATCGGTCTCCAGACCGCCCGTCGTAAGCACAAGCTTGTCCTTGGGCACCTGCGAAGCCGCGATCACAACTGTGTCGGCGGACACATGGTCGAGCTCTTCCTCATAGCCCACCACGTTGTTGTCCTCGTCAAAGATAGCCGTCTCGAACACCGGACCGTTATCATCGATGGCGCAGATCGCCTTGCCGCGCACAATCTCGGCACCGTCAAGCTCGGTCAGCTCCACCTCGTCATCGATGGCCGAGATATGGCGCGATCGGGCATACACAGTGACCTTGCGGGCACCCGAGCGCAGGGCCGTGCGGGCAACATCCATGGCCACATTGCCGGCGCCGATAACCGCCACGTTCTGCCCGATTGCCACGCTCGTGGGATCGACCAGATAATCGATACCAAACAGCACGTTGCCGCGCGACTCGCCGGGAATACCCAGCTTTCGAGCTCGCCAGGTACCAGTACCGACAAAGACCGCATCGTAGCCGTCGCGCAGCAGGTCGTCGATATGCAGCGCGCCACCGATGGTGGTCGAGGGGCGCACGCGCACGCCAAGCGAGCACATCACGTGGCGATACTTTTGCACGAGCGCACGGGGCAGGCGGAACTCGGGGATACCGTACTCCAGCACACCGCCGATCTCGGGCCGCTGCTCAAAAACAGTGACGGCGCAACCCAGCTGCGCCATCTTAATTGCCACGGTAATGCCGGCTGGGCCGGAGCCGACCACAGCGACCTGCTTGCCACACGACGGCGCGGGCGTCCACTCCTTACGATCCAAATACGCTGTCGAGATATAGTTCTCGATGCTCGAGAAATGCACCGGCGCGCCCTTGCGGCCCTGGATGCAAGCGCCCTCGCACTGGCCCGAATGATTGCACACCATGGAGCAGACCGCGCTCATGGGATTGTTCTGGAACAATAGCTCGCCCGCCTCTTCTAGACGACGCTGTTTGAACAGGTCGATGACCTGCGGAATAGGCGTCTGAACCGGGCAGCCCTTAATCTGACAGAACGCCCTTTTACAACCTAGGCAACGATTCGCCTCTTCGACAATGTGGATAGCCACGCAACTCCCCTTTTTAATGCAATCCAATGGGGCGACGATAAAGACCCTTCACCGCCGCCCCCATGCAGGTAATCTCAATCTGCCGACACGGCAAAAGCCAATGCTATAGCTCGCGATGCGAAGCCCCGCAGCGAGCGGACATGTGCTCGAGTGTCGCCAGGCAGTCAGCCGCCGTCGCCGGCACGCTGTTCTCGACCACGCAGGGAATCCCAGGACAGGCGGCGGCAGCCCAGGCCACCACGGGCTCAAAGTCATAGCGGCCCGTCTCGCCCACGCCGTGGCACACCAGGCGTGAACCCGTACCGTCGCACCATCCGGCTTCGTCCTCGTTATCAACGACCTCAAAATCCTTGGCGTGCAGCACGCGGATCTTACTGCCGCATAAGTAGAGCATGCGCGCGGTGATTTCCTGCGCTTCGTCAACAACACTGGGGTGCAGCAGTGATACCGGGTCATAGATCACGCCGAGCGACGGACTCGAGACGCGCTCTAGCACCTCACGGCAGCGATCCGGCGTGTTGACCGTTTCGTTCCAACCAGGCTCGATCAAAATTTGCTCACCCACGGCCTCGGCCCGATCGCAGACGTGTGCAAGCCCGTCTGCAAACGCATCGAGTGCCTCATCGGTCATGCGGTCGTCAGCAACGCGGTTCTGTGCATTGGGGCGACCGGTCTCGGTGCCAACCGGGCATCCGCCGAGCATCTGGGCAAAGTTCAGGCATGCCTCGTACTCGGCAAAGTTATCCATGAGCTGTTGGCGATCGGGCGTCGCCAGATTCTTATAGCACCCGAGCACGGCGACCGAAACGCCCGCCTCGTCGAGCACCGCGCTCAAATGGTCGGCAAGCTCGCGGGTCAGGCCGCCTCGATCGATCCCCATCGATGCGTAGAGCACCTTGCTCGGCAGCTGAATGCACGAAAAGCCCAGCTCTCCCGCCATACGAATGCGTTCCTCGACGGTCCCCTGCGGAAGGTCGTGCAAACGTACACCCGGAGTAATAGCCCCCACGTTATTCACATCCCTTATGAGCGTTGATGCCCGGGGTGTATCCGCCAAACGGGTCCTCGATGGAGCACACGCCCGAGGGGGCGAGCGGATCGCGCTTACCGGCCAGCTTGTCGTGATGCATGGTCTCGATATAGGCAAGCACCAGCGGCGCCACACCCTTTGCATCATTTTTGACCACGGGCTCGCTCATGTAGTAATCAAACGTGCCCTCGCGGTGCGCGGTGTTTCCCAAGCCCGCAACCAGGCAGATGTTGTCGAGCGCCAGCTGCCCGTCATACTCGGACAGGCAGGTCTCGCAGATGCCGTCGAAGGCGCGACGGCCGTACTGGTAGTAACGCTCGCCCAGCACGCCCAGACGCACGCCCTTCATGATGGCATTGGCAAAAATCGCGCTACCAGACTCCTCCAGGTAGTTGGGGGCGATATTGGGCAGGTTGATGACCTGATGCCACATGCCGGTCTTCTCGTCCTGATACGGCAGCATGGCGTCGATCAGGTCGTGGAACATCTTGCGAATCTCGTCCTTCTCGGCTGACATCGAAGGCGGCATGAGCTCCCAGGTATCGATGAGTGCCATGGCAAACCAGCCCTCGGCGCGCAGCCAGAAGTTAGCCGAAAGGCCGGTGACCGGGTCGCACCAGAACTGTTTGCGGCTCGCGTCGTAAGCGTGATAGTACAGACCGTTGAGGGGGTTGCGCATCAGGTCATGCACAACCTGGAACATATGGAAGCTGTCCGAGCAGGCACGACGGTTGTGGAAGCTCAGCTCATACTGCATGTAGAACGGCTGCGCCATATACATGCCGTCGAGCCAGATCTGGTTGGGGTAGACGGCCTTGTGCCAAAACACGCCCTCTTTGGTACGCGGCTGGGTTTCGAGCTGACGATAGATGGTATCCATGGCGGCGCGATACTTGGGCTTGCCCACCAGGTCATAGAGCTTGTAGAGGGTCTTGCCCGCATTGACGTTATCGAGGTTGTACTCCTGCGGGTTGTAATGCTTGATGGTGCCGTCGTCCTGGACAAAGAAATCGATATAGTCGTCGGCAAAGGTCAGGTAGCGCTGCTCACCCGTGATCTCGTACAGTTCGATGAGCGCCTTGATCATGCAGCCGTCGATATAGTTCCAGGTGTTCTCCTTGCCGGCGCGAATCTTTTCGATATTCCAAGCCGGCGCCTGCGGCGTAGAGGTTTCGATCAACTGCTCGATATAACGGTCCAGGATTTGATTGCAACCCATTGCTGTCCCCTCTGACATAAACGATAGGTGAACGTTACCCCTAGTGTAACGCGAACG